>JAYTZE010000830.1:0-5006 GCA_043742385.1 Ilumatobacteraceae bacterium | reverse complement strand
CGCTCTCGACCACCAGCCTTGCGTGTTGGAGCAGCGGTTGTCACTCGAAGGCGAGGTGTCGGTGGTGCTGGCACGCGGTGCTGATGGACAGACGGCGTTGTACCCCGTGGCCCTGAACACCCACGTCAACGGAGTTCTCGACTGCACCGTGGTCCCTCATTTCGTGTCCGGGGCAACGGACCTCGCCGAGAAGATCGCCAAGTCGTTGGAATACGTCGGCGTGTTGGCTGTGGAAATGTTCGTCGTCGGCGATCAGTTGCTGGTCAACGAACTCGCCCCACGTCCGCACAACAGTGGTCACTGGACGCTGGATGCAGCGCGTACGAGCCAGTTCGAGCAGCAGGTGCGCGCCGTCTGTGGTGCCGGACTCGGCGACGCGTCGTTGGTCGCACCGGCAGCGGCAATGGTCAACCTGCTCGGCGACCTGTGGGCGGATGGCGAACCGGACTGGTCAACCGTCTTGGCCGACCCCGATGCATCGTTGCACTTGTACGGCAAGGTTGCGGCGCGTCCCGGGCGCAAGATGGGCCACATCACCGTCACAGCGACAACTCCCGACGAAGCTCACCAACGGGCACACGCCATTCGAACGAGTCTGACGGCTCGCTAGTCTTCGCACACCATGACCGCCGGCATCGTCACCGACCTCACCGACTGGCTCGATCGAATCTCGAGCCACTGGTGGTTCCTGGTGATCATCCTTGTCATTGCGTTCCTCGACTCGGTGATCCCTATCGTACCCAGCGAGACCTGCGTGATCATCGGCGGTGTCGCGGCCAGCCAGGGCAACCAGAACATCTATGCGGTCATTGCGGTGGGCGCCGTCGGGGCGTTCCTCGGCGACAACACGGCCTACATGCTCGGGCGCAGGGCCAGCCACTGGTTCCGTCGTCGCGCCGAGCGCAGGCCGAAGTTCGCAGCCAACTTGGCGTGGGCCAATCAACAGATACAAGAGCGCGGCGGATTGTTGCTGATCACTGCCCGATTCATCCCCGGAGGGCGAACCTTGCTGACGTTGTCGTGCGGCATCACGCGCCAGAAGCGAGGATGGTTCATTCGCTGGGTGGCGCTCGCGACGATCATCTGGGCGACGTACGCGGCGATGCTCGGTCGCATCGGTGGCGAGGCATTCAAGAACGATCACACCAAGGCATTCCTGTTCGCCTTCGGTCTGGCGATCGCCACGAACATCGCCATCGAAATCGCTCGTCATGTCAGGAAGAAGCGCCGCGAGGCTGCGACCGTAGCGGGCTGATCACCAGTGACCCGACATCTCGCTCAACTGAACATCGCGACCCTGCGCCACCCGCAGGACGACCCGCGGATCGCAGACTTCACCGATGCGCTGCCGACGGTCAACGGTGCTGGCGAGCAATCGACCGGCTTCGTCTGGCGGCTGCAATCGGACTCGGGCGATGCGACCGATATCCGGGTCTTCGACGACCCGCAGGTCATTGTCAACCTCACGGTATGGCAATCGCTCGAAGCGCTGAAGGCATTCGCATACCGCGGCATCCACCGAGATTTCTTCCGACGCCGTGCAGAGTGGTTCGTCGAGGGATCGACGCGTACAGCGTTGTGGTGGCTGCCAGCCGGCCAACTGCCAACCACTGACGACGCCAAGCGTCGACTCAACTTCATCGACGCATTCGGCGCCTCTCCGTACGCGTTCGAGATGGGCCAGAACCAGCCGGCACTCGTGTTCGAACACGCCGGCGTCGACGATGCCCGCGCCCAACAACTGATCCGTGAACTCGAGGGCGACATCAACCGCGATGAGGACCTTCCGAATGACGGATGTTTCGTCGTGGCCGAGATCGACGACATACCTGTGGCATGCGGCGGGTATCGCGCAGTCGACGACACCACCGCCGAGATCAAGCGAATGTACGTCGCCCGATCGGCTCGGGGCATGAAGGTTGGCGCAGCGATCGTCTCCGAGCTCGAGGCGATCGCCAGAGGCAACGGTGCACAGCGGATGCTGCTTGAAACCTGGCCGCGACAGCTCTCCGTACTGGAGAAGTTCGGCTTCCGGCGTTGCCCATGTCGGGATGAGACTGACCAGTCAGCAGGCTCGGCGATGTTCATCTGCGTGGAGAAGGCGCTGACCACGTAGCCAAGCCGTTTAGCCTGATCTCAATGCTTGCAGTGATCGTGGTGCGCGACGGGGTACTGCCGGCGGGCGCCGACGAGACCATTTCCGAGTGCAATGGCAACGTGCTGCTGGTCGGCTCGGGCACGCACGCCGCTGTGGCTGACGTGCAGCACGTTGCGTGTCAGGTCACTGCGTTCGAGGTAGGCGACTTCCGCCCGGCGGCCTGGACCGAGGCACTGGCCACGCACCTGACCGACGAGCAGATGGTGGTGCTACCGGCGTCGCCCGACGGACGCGACCTCGCTCCGCGGCTGGCCGCCGAACTACACCGACCGCTGTACGCCATGGCGATTGCGGTATCGCCGGCGACAATCGACCTGGTTCGTCGGGGTGGCACCGAACTGCATCGTCTCGAGCCTCCGACGGCGTTCATAGCGACCCTGCAACCCGGCGTGAGGGGTGTCGATCAGATCGACACGGCAACGACGACTCACACGCTCACGACGGGCCTGATCGAGCGCAACGACGCCATGATCGAGCAGTTGCTTCCACCCGACGCGGCGACGATCGACCTCAGTGAGGCGGACCGGATCGTCGCGGGTGGCGCCGGGCTCGATGATGCAAGACGGTTCGATCAACTCGCGGAACTCGCAGCAATCATGCAGGCCAGTGTCGGCGCCACCCGAGTGATCACCGACCGCGGATGGGTCGGCCACGAGCGCCAGATCGGTACCACCGGCGTGATCGTCGATCCGCAGGTGTACGTGGCGTTCGGGATCAGCGGGGCGGTGCAGCACACCAGCGGACTCGGCCAGCCGAAGCACATCATCTGCGTCAACACCGACCCGCACTGTCCGATGATGCAGCTTGCCGATGTGGCGCTGATCGCCGACGCCAACGCCGTGCTCGACGAACTGCTCGAGCAGATTGGTGCACGAGATGGCTGAGACCGACTTCGATGTCATCATCGTCGGAGCCGGCCCCGCCGGATCGTGCGCGGCGATCGAAGCCGCGCGCGGCGGTCTGCGTACGTTGTTGCTGGAACGGGGGCCATTCCCGGGCAGCAAGAACATGTACGGCGGCGTCGTGTACCCGCGCATTCTCGACGACCTGATCCCCGAATGGTGGAACGAGGCTCCGATACAACGGTGGGTCACCCGCCGATCGACGATGATCCTCACCGACACGCAGGCGCTCTCGGTCGACTTCCGCAACGATGGTTGGAACGCGCCGCCCTACAACGGCGCCACCGCATATCGCCCCGACTTCGACCGCTGGCTGGCGGATCATGCCGTCGCTGCCGGCGCGACTCTGCTGTGCGACACGACGGTCACCGGTCTGCTGCGCAGTCCGTCGCGTCGGTCGCATCACCAGGTCACGGGTGTGCGCACCGATAGACCCGATGGCGATGTCACCGCCGCTGTCGTGATCGCCTGCGATGGCGTCAACAGCTTCGTCGCGAAGGAGGCCGGGCTGTACGGAACACCCAACGCCAAGAACTTCACCCTTGGTGTGAAAGAGACACTTGCGCTGCCCAAACAGGTCATCGATGAACGCTTTGGTGTACGAGATCGTGAAGGAGTCGACATCGAGATCATCGGTTGCACCGGCGGCATCAACGGCGGTGGGTTTGTGTACACCAACCTCGACACCATTGCCGTCGGCGTGGTGTTGAAACTGCCGAAGCTTGCCGCGCAGAAGACACGGCCGGAAGACATCATCGCAGCGATGAAGCGCCATTCGGCGATCGCCCCATTGGTCGAGGGTGGCGAACTACAGGAGTACTCGGCACACCTCATTCCCGAGGCGGGGCTGTCGATGATGCCGGAGATGACCGGCAACGGACTGCTGATCGCAGGCGACGCTGCGGCCTTGTGCCTGGCCGCCGGAATCTGGCTGGAGGGCGTCAACTTCGCGATGGCCAGCGGCATGTACGCCGGACAAACCGCGGTCGAGGCCATCGGCGACGGCAATGTCAGCCAGCGCGGCCTCAGCGGATACGCCCGACGGCTCAGCGATACGTTCGTGCTGCGTGACCACCGCAAGCTGCGCCGGGCCCCAAAGCTCGTCCTCAGCGACCGAGTCCAACACCTGTACCCATCGATGATCACGGGTATTGCCGAGCGCATGTTTCGCGTCGACAATCCAGCCGCCAAACCGGGCTTGCGCAGGATCGTTCGCGAGGAACGCAAGCGCGCCGGTGTTCGCCTGCCCGGGCTGTTGCGCGATGGGCACGACGCGTTCCGGAGCTTCGGATGATCGAGCGCGACCCGACCTGGCCGGAAACCTCGTTCAGCGACCGGATGGAGACCGTCGAGTTCAAGGTGCACGACAAGCCCCACATCGTCGTCGACGGGAAAGCCTGCGCCGACTGCACGACTCGGGCGTGCATCGTCGCCTGCCCAGCCGACCTGTTCGTACCGACCAGCGACGGGGGCATCGTTTTCAACTACGAGCAATGCTTCGAGTGCGGCACCTGCTATCTCGTCTGCAATCACGAGGGGGCGATCACTTGGTCGTACCCCGAGGGCGGCCACGGCGTGATCTTCCGGACCACCTGATGATCGCCGTGTGCATCAAGTGGATCGACTCGTCGGCGACCGGCGGTCTGTCGTCGGCCGACGAGGCCGCCATCGAGATGGCCCTCCGTCACGGGGCTGCGATGCGCACCTCGGTCATCGCAGTCACGGTCGGTGGACCGGCTGCTGATCGCGGCCTGCGCGACGCATTGGCCTGCGGGGCCACGACGGCAATCCGCGTCGACGCGGCCGACGACATGGACAGCGCGTCGGTCGCCGTAGCGCTGAGCCCCGTTGTCGCCCACAGCGCCGCCGTGTGGTGCGGCGACTACTCATCGGACCGCGGCACGGGCAGTGTCCCCGCGTTTCTCGCCGGTCGCCTGCAGCGCCAG
>JAYTZE010000829.1:0-5014 GCA_043742385.1 Ilumatobacteraceae bacterium | reverse complement strand
GCCACCAGGTCGGTGGTCGCATCGGCGACGGCACGGAAGCGTTCCATCTCGCGCCGCCGTCCGACCTCGTCGTTCATGTCGCGAACGATCACCACGGTTCCGGTGTTCTGGCCGTTGTCGTCGATTGCCGGTGCAGCGACGATCTGCACGTTGCGGCCGCCGAGTTCGGGGAGTTCGAGTCGGCAGTTGTAGGTGGCGGTCTCGCCATTGGCCACCTTCGCCCGCAACTCCTCGAACAGGTGCTGATCCGATGGCGCGAGGTATGTGCGAAGCGCCTCGAGATCGCTGAGCACAGGCTCGGAGTCGAAGAACTGAGCGATGCGGGCGTTCATGAAGGAGTTCTCGAGTTCGCCGCCGATCACCAGGATGCCGATCGGGGCCGTGTTCAACACGGTGCGCAGGTAGTTCTCGCTGGTTCTGGCTCTGGCGGCGTCGCGAGTAGCTGTCGTGGCCGACACCGTCGCTTGTTCGAGAGCGTCCGCGACCAGACCAGCCACAACGCCGCCGATCACCACGACAGGAACCCGCAGCAGCCCCGACGTCACGCCGAATGCCGAGCTCGCCGCAACACCTACGCCGATCGCGTTGGCGATGACGAACGGGTAGGCGCGGCGCAGGCCGAACACCAGGGGATAGCTGATGCCGAGGATCGGGAACCACGGGACGAGGTCCACAAGATGGTCGGAGAGCACCAATGACATGGCGATCAGCAGCGCGGTAGCGACGGTCGCCCGTACCATCCCGAGCCGCGAGTTGGTGCCGTAGACCACACCGAACAGCCCCAGTGCGCAGCCGGCGATGGCGGCGATCAAGACAGGGACCGATACCGGCCAGACTCTGGTGCGCAACAGATAGTGTGCCGACAACGTCACCAGCAGAATGGGCTCGCAACGCGACACCAGCCATCGCACCTGTTCACTGCGAGAAGCGTCGGATTTATAGCCAAGCCGAGTCATCAATTGTCCGGTCGATCGCGTGTCCCGTCGTGCCACGCGGGCGAGACTACTCCACGTGGCGGACTTGACGCAATGGGTAGTTCCAGGTTTGCAGTAGTCATACTGTCAGCATCGTGTTGAGGTGTGCCTGGAGGCGGTCGATCCCGGTGCCTTTGCTGGCACTGACCCACAACACGTCGCCCTCGTCGAGGAAGCAGCCACGAGCAAGCTGCTGTCGTCGCCCAGCCAATTTCGATGGCTTGACCTTGTCGAGCTTGGTCGCCACGATCTGGTACGCAACGCCATTGGCCTGCAACCAGGCCAGCATCTGCAGGTCGAGCTTGGTCGGGCCGATCTCTCCATCGACCAGCACGAAGACCAGGACGAGGGGTTCGCGCTCCAACAGGTACCCCTCGATCATCGCCTGCCACGTGGCCCGCTCGCGACCGGGCACCGCTGCATATCCGTAGCCCGGCAGGTCGACCACGGTCGCTCCATTCGGCAACACGAACAAGTTGAGCAGTTGCGTGCGGCCGGGAGTGTTCGACACCTTCGCCAGTTGTCGGCGGTTGGCCAGGGCATTGATCAGCGACGACTTGCCGACGTTCGAACGGCCGACGAACGCCACCTCGCCGGGTGAATCGGGCAGGTCGATCTGTCGCTTGGCGGAGGTGACGAACGTGAGTTGGAGGGGCACGGCATGCGCTACTGGGAGACGCTCTCGCCCCAGGCCTGCAGGGCTGGCGTCAGGAGGTCGGCCGATGGTGAGAATGCCCACAACAAGACGTTGCTGACGCCGAACAGGAAGTACGCGGTGCCGTCGGGGTCGCTCCAAGTGACACCGTCCTGCGTGCCGATGGTCATGGGCGAGGTCGGGATGTCGCTGGTCAGGTATGGCGTGACCTCCTCCACCGAGCCAGGTGTCAGCACCTCGGCGTCGGCTTCGAAGGCGAACACCCGGCCCATCTGCTGACCATTCGCATCGAGCACGTCGACCCCGCTGACGAAGCCGGACTGCGCGGCCATCGATGGAGCAAAATCGAGCAATGTCTGGAAACTCGTGATGGCGTCGTCGGGAGCGTCCACGAAGCTGTAATCGCCGAGCGGCACGAGGTCGCTCGACGACAGGATCGTCTTGTTGCTGACGGTCGGCGTCGTGTCGAACGGGATGGTCTCGATCGGAAACGTCTCGACCGGCAGCGTCTCGACGGGGAGGGTTACGATCGGCAGGGTCAGCGGTACGTCGGCCTCGGTGGTCGGCGGCGCGGCCTCGAAGACCGGGTCGAGCTCGCAGCGGGCGATGTCGAGGCTCTCGGCGAGGTCGTTGCTGTCGGTCGACTGCTCGGTGAGCGTGGCGATCCCGGTGTCGACGTCACCCTGGTCGCCACCTCTGGCTGCCTTGGCGATGTCGTCGAGGCTGTCGAGTTGGTCCTCGAAGCTGGCGATCAGATCCTTGGCGTCGGCCGCGAAGTTCTGATCACCCGTCGGGATGCTCAACCGCTTCAACTCGTTGATGCCATCCTCGAACAAGGCAGAGGCCTCGGTCGCATTGGTGCGCACCTCGTCGAGTGACGTGGCTGCGTCGAGGTTTCCGACGCCTCGACCGATGGTGCGACAGACGCTGGCAAGCTGGTCGCTGAAGCCCTCGGAACTGGTGCCCGAATCGTCGCTCCCGCACGCTGCCAGAGCAACCGCGATGGCGACCCCTGCGGAGACAACCGCCCGCTTGTTCATTCCGTCACCTCATCATTCATTCGTACATCATCCAGGCACATCGGGCTCGACGTGGTCGCGATGGTACCGGTACCGCCCGGTTGAAGCTGGCTCCGCTGTCAGCCGTGCAGCAGGCGATACGCGGCGTTCTCGATGTCGTCCTCGCTGAGCAACATCAGCTTGGCTGCGTCGCCGAGCGGGATGAAGCTGTCCTTGCTGGTCACTCGGCCGATACGGGTGCTGATCCCGGCCTCGACGAGCGCTGTGACCACACCCTCGCTCCACCCGCCACTTGCCCGCGTCTCGTCCGCGACCAAGACGGCGCGCGTGGCGTGTGTCTCTCGGATCAGATCGTCGGTCGGCAGTGGTGCCAACCAGCGGAGATCGACGACCCGTACTCCAACGCCGCGCCCGGCCAGTCGGCGGGCGACTCGCAGGCTCAGCAACACGCCGTTGCCGCAGGTGATGATCGTCAGGTCGAGGCCCTGCCCGTACGTTCGCGCCGACCCGATCGGCACGTGATGGTCGCCCGCGATGGCGGCCATCCATTCGCGGTCGCCCGTCTCGTAGAGATCCTGAGTGTGATACCGCGCGATGGGTTCGAGGAACACCGACACCGTGCCATCGACCTGTGCTGCAGCGACACACGTGGTCAACATCGCTGCTGCGTCGTCGGGCCGCGATGGCGAGGCGACAACCAGACCTGGGATATCGCGCAACACGGCGACAGCGTCGTCGTTGTGGAAATGTCCGCCGAAGCCCTCCTGGTAGCCGTACCCGGCGACTCGCACGACCAGCCCGTTGCGATACTGGCCATTCGAAAAGAACGAGAGCGTTGCGGCTTCACCTCGCAGCTGATCCTCAGCGTTGTGCAAGTAGGCGAGGTATTCGATCTCGGGGATCGGCACGAAGCCGCTGATGGCGCTGCCGTTGGCGAGACCGAGGATCGATGTTTCGTCGAGCAGCGTGTCGAACACCCGCCCGGCGCCGCATTTGGCCAGCAAACCTTTGGTCACTCCGTAGACGCCGCCCTTGAGCGCGACGTCCTCGCCGAAGACCAGCACGTTCGGCTGCCGATCGAGCACGGTAGCCAGCGTTGTGTTCACCGCCTGCGCAAAGGTCAGTGCCTCGACGCTGTCTGACGAGGCCGACAGATCTCTGGCGAGTCGTTCGACCTCGTTGGGTCGCCGAATGGCGATGGGACGCACGACCTCTGCGGCGGTCGTCAACTGTTCGGCATCGGCCAGATCGGCGGCCACCTTGTAGACCCCCTCGGCGATCTCGTCGTGTCGTTGCAGAAGCGTCGCTTTCGTCCAGCCGCTGGTCAGCAGCGCTCGGGCGGTGCCCAGGATCGGGTCCCGTTCTGCGTCGGCTCGCAACTCGACCGCCGACCGATACGCCGACTCGACATCGGTGCCGGCGTGCCCGCCGTAGCGCACGGTCCGCAGATGCAGAAACGCCGGCTTGCGTTTGCTGCGCACCCAGTCGACCAGATCTGACGTGACCTCGCCGACGGCAATCGGATCGTCGCCGTCGACTGCGTCGTAGCGCAGATGTGGGCGCGAGCCGAACGTTGATTGAATCCACCCGCTGGGGGTACGAACGCTGATACCGAGCCCGTTGTCTTCGCAGACGAACAACAACGGCAACGGCAGACCTTGGTACGCGCAGTATGCGGCGGTGTTGAACGAGCCGGTGGCGACGGAATGGTTGGTCGACGCGTCGCCAAAGCTGCACACGGTGATCGCGTCGGTTGGCCACGGCGACGCGATTCTGAGTTTGGCGGCTCGATCGATGGCGAATGCCACACCGACTGCACGCGGCAGATGCGATGCAATGGTCGAGGTCTGCGGAATGATCGCCAGATCGTGCCGACCGAACACCTTGTGGCGCCCGCCGGAGATTGGTTCGCTCGTCGCGGCGACGACGCCGGCAAGGATGTCGCTGATGCCCGGAAGTCCGGCACGGGCGAGGTAGAAGCCTCCGCTGCGATAGTGCAGCAGTGCTGGATCGGTCGGGCGTGTGGCCATCGCAACGATTGCATTGCTCTCGTGCCCGGCCGACCCGATCGTGTAGTAGCCCTTGCCCTGCGATCGCAGCCAGCGAGCGGCCAGATCACAATGCCGGCTGGCTACCTGCACGTCGTAGAGGTGAGCCAGGTCGAGTGCCGTCGTCGCCAGCGCGCCACCCGTATCGAGCGCCTGGAGCGCATCGAGCAACTGCTGCTCCAGCGCGGGGCGCGTTCGTTGGCTCATTGCTGATGCTCGTCTGGCATTGCGGTCAAGGCCACGCGTCGACGATATCGGCGGCGCCTGTGCGGCCTGGTGAACAAAGGCCCATCCGAACGTAGGCCATTCGGCCCATTT
>JAYTZE010000828.1:0-2507 GCA_043742385.1 Ilumatobacteraceae bacterium | reverse complement strand
CTCAGCCACGCCCCATGTTGGGACGCTTGCCGTGATTGGCCTTGGATCGGCGCATGCGCGCCTTCTTCTTCTTCGTCTTCTTCGACATGGGGAGCCAGGCTACCGGCAGGTCAGGCTGCCTGCACCCAACAAAGCAGCTCGTCGACAGCCCAGGTGTTGATCACCCGTTCGAGCGGCACCTGGCACTCCGCGGCGCGGTTGCAGCCGTGCGGCTGCCATTCCAACTGGCCGGTTGCATGCGCGTCGCTGTCGATGGCGAAGTAGCAGCCGTACTCGATCGCCAGCTCGAGTAGCGGACGTGGCGGGTCGAGCCGCTCGGGCCGGCAGTTGATCTCGACCGCAGTGTGGAACTGGGCGCAGGCAGCGAAGACATAGTCGGCGTCAAAGGTCGATGGATCTCGCTTGCCGATCATCCTGCCGGTGCAATGACCGAGGATGTCTACGTGCGGCGAGGCCACTGCGCGCACCATACGCTCCGTCATCGGCTGGCGCTCCATGCGCAGCTTGGAGTGGACGCTGGCCACCACGACATCGAGCTGCGACAACACATCATCGCCGTGGTCGAGGGTGCCGTCCTCGAGAATGTCGACTTCGATACCGGTGAGGATGCGGAACGGTCTCATCTTGTCGTTGAGGACTGCAACGTCGTCGAGCTGCTGGTCCAAGCGCTCCTTGCTCAAGCCGTGGGCGACCGTGAGCCGCGGCGAGTGATCGGTCAGCACCATGTAGTCGTGGCCGAGGTCGCGAGCGGTGCGGGCCATCGCCTCGATCGTGGCGCCGCCGTCGCTCCAACGGCTGTGCATGTGGCAATCGCCCTTGAGCGCGGTCCGATAGCGCGCGCCGTCGTCGGTGAGCTTGACCTGTGTCTCGGCTTCGATCTTGTCGACGTAACTGGTATCGCCGCGCAAGGTCTCAGTGATCAGTCGCGCCGTCGAGTCGCCGATGCCCTCGAGGTCGGTCAGCGTGCCGGCGGTTGCCCTGGTCGTCAATTCGTCGGGTGGCGTGGCCCGCACGACCTCGAGTGCCCGCACGAACGCCTTGGTCTTGAACCCGGTCTCGTGCGCCCGATCAAGGCAATGCACCACACGTTCAAAGGCCTCGACCGGTGTCATTTCATCGAGTGTAGATGACCTTTCGCGGCGGTCGGCGGCTGGCGACACCGACGATCCCGATTCCGGCGACGAGCAAGGAGGTGCCGAGGTAGGAGATCAGGTCGGAGCCTTTCCCGGTCCTCGGCAGCGGTGACCCAGGTACGGGTGGCAGCACTTCGGCCACCGGAGGAGCCGCTGCAATCGTCGTCTCCGGAGGAAGGGTCGTCGTTTCGGGCGGAAGGGTCGTCGGCGGGATCGTCGTGGCGGCGGTCGTCGTCGTCGTCGTGGCGGCGGTCGTCGTCGTCGGCGGAATCGTGGTCGTCGTCGTCGGCGGAATCGTGGTGGTGGTCGTCGTCGTCGGCGGGATTGTCGTGGTCGTCGTCGTCGTCGGCGGAAGAGGTACGTCGACCGTCGCGGTAGCGGAGAGGGTCTTCGGTGGACCACCAGTGACCAGCCGTTGCGCGCCCTGCGGGTCCGGGCCGGCGGGGCTGCCCCGGTACACCGCAGCAAGACCGGGACTCGAGGTCGAGGCGACGACGGTCATCAAACCTGGTGCAACGGGCTTTGTCGCCTGTGCCAACCCTGCAATGTCGGTCTCCACCGTTGTCGGCGCATCCTGCCCGCTCATCAGCAGGGTGATCCTCGCGCCGAGCACCGGTTGAGTTCCCGCCGCGACCGCGACGTCGATCCGTCCGTCGATCCCCAAAGTTGCTGAGATCGTCCACTCGCCGGCGAACAGCGCGGCCTCGGCATCCAGCGCGATCGCGACCGTTTGAATGGCGTCGCTGCCACTCGCGGCAGCAATCGTGGTGAGCGACGGAATGAGCGGAGCGGATCCGTTGAATGCCCGGCGCGTTCCGGCGCCGTCTTGGGCGTAGTAGTGGAAGACCGCCCACATCGCCGCTGCCATCAGATTGTCGGTGGTGTCGCCGTACCGCCAGGTGAGATATGCCCCCTTCGCGCCCGTGGGATCGTTCGGGAATAGCTGGGCGACCGGAAACGAGGGCGAGTCGATGTTCGGATGAATGCCCCGATTGAACGTGCACGACCCGACCCGGTACTGACCGGCTTCGTCCACGAACAACCATTGACCAGCCCAGATCGGAGCGGGTGACAATGCCACGCCTGCCGTGTGGAACTCGATGGCGAAACCGGCGCACCGAAAATCGTCGACGAGATCGGCGCTGCCGTCGAAGCTGGTGTGCGCAACGCAGTTCGACGGGATCTGAGCGCCGAGCTGGCCTGCACCAACTGTGGCCGGCACAGTCACCGCCAATGACACGAACGCTATTGCAAGACTTCTCTTCACGACACACAGATCGACGGCGACATCGGCCGAGCGGAAAGCCTGCCGGTAGCCTCACACCTTCGCTATGGAACGCTTCGGCCTGGTTGGCCTTCCCAACGCGGGCAAGA
>JAYTZE010000827.1:0-5019 GCA_043742385.1 Ilumatobacteraceae bacterium | reverse complement strand
ACGAGCAAGGGACGAATCTCATCGACCAGTCGGGCGAACATCGTCGAGTTCGTCCCCAGCCCACCACCGATCACGAGCGCTTGCGGATCGAGCGCATTGACCAGCACGGCCACCGCTGCGCCGATCTCACGAGCGGCAGTGGCGAAGATCATGTCGAATCGGGTGTCGGCAAGCGCGTCGGGGACCGACGACGGCCGCACGCTGCGCTCGAGAACCAAGCCACTTGCCACCTGCTCGACCGGAGGAGCACCGACGATGATGGCGTTACCCCGATGGCCGGTGCGCACGACGCCCGAGTCGACCAACGAGTACGACACGCCGGTACCGATCTGCAGGTAGACAAACGACTCCATTCCCACGCCGGCGCCGGCCACTGCTTCGGCGAGCGCCGCGGCGCGAACATCGGACTCGACGTGGACACCGACCGATGTACCCAAAGCAGTCGACAGATCGATGCCGATCCAATCGATGGTCTCCGCGCTCGTCGTGCACCCACATCGATCGACCAGCTCACAGATCCCGAGCCCCACCGCGGCGACACCATCGTCGAGTCGCGCAACCAACTCGATGACATCGGCGAGCACGGCATCAGCGCCGCGCTCTGGCCTGGTAGCGATCACCTCATGGTGGACCAGCGTCGCCGTTTCGACATCGACCAACCCGGCAGCGATCTTGGTGCCACCTACGTCGATGCCCAACACCACGGTCATGGCAAGTAACTCGGCGCAACCGCGACCACAGCCTGAGCCGCTGTAGAAAAGGACAACACTTCGTACTCGGCACCTTCAGGCACGAACACCGCGTCATGGGGACCGATCTCGAACGTCTCCGAATGACCGGACCAGAACGTGCGCACCATCAACCCTCCGGCCGTGCCGAACACGACGGCATCACCGCCGTGCGAAACGGCGGTTCCTTGCGCCCCGGCATCAGCTTCGAGCAACGCGACCGTCAGATGTTCGGTGCTGGCCACCAGTCCGAGCCGCAGTTCTCCGTCGAAGCGCCAAGACAGATCCGGTCGACGAATGGTCCGCAACGAGGCTGGTGGTGCCTCCTGCCAGAGATCACCGAAGAGATGATTGCGTTGATAGATGGGCACCTCGACGTACGGACGAGTTGCCGCGTAGGCCCCTGAGGTTCCCGTCGATGGAGGCGGGGCAAAGAACTCGAGTACTCGCAACGGTTGATCGCCTTTGGCGTACACGTGATGCCACGTGTCACGGCGAAAGAACAGAAAATCACCTGTCTCGCCCTCGACAACTTCGCCCGTCTCAGGGTTGGCGGCCACCATCGAGCCACTCAACACCAGGAACACTTCATCGGCTCCGAACACCGTGCGGTACGACGGCGAGTGGCGAAACCAGCGTCCTGGGCCGATCCCAAACAGCAGAACGTGCAGTTTGTCCGTGGAGGCGTACAACCAGTCGGCGACCAGACCAGCCTCCCGATCGCCCCACACGTGACGCTTGACCTCGGCGCTCCTGATCAGTGTCGGGCGGTCGTAAGTCGGCCGCGGCGACGGTACATAGCGAGATGTTCGGTCCTCGATCAAGCAGTCCCCCTGGTGCGGCCCCAACGCCGACCGTACACGTTGACCGAGCCGTTGTGCAACCATTTACAACCAATAGTTGACCGAAACAAACCAGCCTGCAATGCTGACGACCAAATGAGCGCGCAGACCGAACCATCAGGTGAGCGGCGCGGGGGGTCCATCGATCCGGGCGGACCGCTGTACGAGCAATGCGCAGATCGGCTAGCCGAAGAGATTCGGCAAGGACGACTCAGACCAGGGGCGCACCTTCCATCCGAACGAGCCTTGGCCGAGGATTTGGGTTTCACCCGGCTCACGGTCCGTCGAGCCTTGTCAATCCTGGCTGAAGACGGTGCGCTCGAACCTGCCCGCCGCGGTTGGCGCGTCGCCGACGGTCCGGTCAGTGAACCGCCGAACACTCTGCTCAGCTTCACCGAGATGGCCGATCGACGTGGACTGATCGCCACCGCTCATGTGCTCGATGTGGTGATTCGACCGGCGTCGGTTGATGAAGCTGAGAGTCTCCGAGTCGCGCCGGGCTCGGTTTTGGTCGAGGGTCGGCGCGTCCGCTTGCTCAACGACGAACCCATCGCCATCGAGACGCTTCGGGTGTCGATCGTCACCAACCCGTGGATGGCCGAGTACGACTGGCACGGCTCATTGCACGCCGCGTTCGCATTGCATGGGGTCGCGGCTCGGCGAAGCTCGGTGCTAGTCGACGTTGTTGCCGCTGATGAGGCAGAAGCGACGCTACTGGGCGTGGAGCCACGACGAGGATTGCTGCGCCTCAGTGGCACGACCTTTGATGGCCGAGGGACGCCGCTTTCGCTCGACAGCCTTCGCTACCACCCTGATCGGTATCGGTTCCGGGCCACGTTGGACCGCAACGGCGGGTCGGGACTACCAGGGACGATCCCCTACATCGGTGGCGGCCCGTGACGATCAGGCTCGGCGTCATCGGCTCGGGAGATGTGGCGTGGCGGGACTACTTGCCGGAGATCGGTCGCCTCACGGGAGCGTCCGTAGAAGTCATCACCTCCGCGGACGGGCGGCGCGCCCGTGATGCAGCGAACGAATTCTCGATACCACGCTGGGGCGCGGGCGTCGACGCGGTACTCGAGGCTGACGTCGATGCCGTGGTGAACCTGACGCCCTCGGCCGCGCACGCCGCCATCAACCGTCAGTGCATCGATGTCGGCAAGCACGTGTACTCCGAGAAACCCTTCGCAGCCACATTGAGTGAGGCCAACGAACTCATCGACCTCGCAACCCAACGAGGCGTCACGCTGGTGTGTGCGCCTTCGGTGATGGTGTTTCCTCAGGTCCGGCGGGCCGATGAGACAATTCGTCACGGCGACGTGGGCAACGTGTGGTCAGCGGTAGGGCAGTTCCTCGGAGGACGACCACCGTGGGATGGGTACGCCTCCGACCCGACGCCGTTCTTCGCTGCAGGTGCGGGTCCTCTACGAGACATCGGGGTGTATCCGTTGCACGCCATCACCGGCCTGATCGGTCCGGCCCACTCCGTCGTCGCGTATTCCGTCAAGACCCAGGCCGGCTTTGAACCCGACGACGGACCGATGGCTCGCCGTCGCATCCCCGTGGTAGCCGACGATGTGTGGCACGTGATGCTTCGGCTGCGCGGCGATGTCATCGCCACCGTACGCAGTGACTTTGCTACGGCCGGAACCACGGCGATACCGGACGTGGAGATCAACGGCGAAGGGGGATCGTTATCACTCGCCCTCATCGACATGACGGCACCTTTGGTCGTCCACCGCGGCGGGACCACCGACACCTTCCTCGCTCCGAACGCTCGAGCGGAAGGCCCTGACCACCTCCTGGGCGTCCAGCATCTCGTCGATTGTCTGACCCACGGCACGAGCAATCTGCTCTCGGCGGAGCATGCCCGTCACGTTCTCGAGATCATCGAGGCTGCCGAACGGTCGGCAACCACGGGCAACACCGTTCACCTCACCACGACGTTTTGATTGGGGACATTGCTATGGACCGGCCGCTAGATCTCGCCATCGTAGGAGTAGGCACGCTCACGCTTCGGGCAGTGCTTCCCCATCTGACTCAAAGCGATATCGCCGACAAGGTTCGGGTGAAGGCGCTGTGCGACACCGTCGGTGCTCGAGCCCAAGCCGCCGCCGACGCGTTCGGCGTACCGGCGGTGTACACCGATCTCGACGAGATGCTGTCCTGCGAACACCTCGATGCCGTCACGCTCGTCACGCCAATCGGGTTGCACGCGGACCAGGGCCAACGAGTGCTCAACGCTGGTGTCCATCTCCACGTCAACAAGACGATCGCCACCGCCGTCGCCGAAGCCGACCTCCTGATCGATACCGCCCGCGCAAAGGGCCTGCACATCGTGGCCTCTCCCGGTGAAGTGCTGAGACCTCAGGTGCAAGCGATCCGCGCCCTCATCAGCAACGGCGCAATCGGCTCGCTGGCGTGGGGCATTTGCGGCTGTGCGTTCGGCTCGTATCACGAGGACGAACCCGAGCGGACTGACGCGCCGGGAGGCACCTCGATCGATCCGTCGTGGTACTACCGGGTACCGGGCGGTGGACCCATGTACGACATGACGGTGTACGCCTTGCATCAACTCACCGCGATTCTTGGGCCCGCTCAACGGGTGACCGCCATGTCAGGCAAGGTGGTGCCGGTCCGCACATTCGCAGGACGCGAGGTGGCAGTGGATGCCGATGACAACACCGTGGTCACCATCGACTTCGGCGATGGTCGATTCATCGTGGCCTACGGAACCGCTTCGGCCGAGATGCTGCCCGGCGACTTCGGCGCCACATCATTCTTCGGCACCCACGGGAACATCTCTGGCTTGCTGCTCAACGGCGAGGAAATCGACTATGAACGCAAGGCACTGACCGGTGGGGCGCCCTCCTGGGACTGGGAGCCACAGATGCGGGTGCTCGATCACGTGACCGGCCTTCACACCACAATTCCCGAGTCCCACGTCTACGAAGACATCATGCAACTCGTGCGATGGATTCGTGAGGGAGTTCCATCCCTCGCCACAGCGGAGCACGCCCGTCATGTCGTCGACATCATCGACAGCGCGTACCGATCAGCCCGCACCGGGCAGGTGCAGGAACTCACGACGTCGTTCGCGTGGTGAGCAGAATGGAGGTCCGCGTCGAGGAGGTGGAGCAGTGGGCCGACGCCGTGACCGACGCATGGGCAGACCGACTACAGAACAAACCCCAGCTCGCTATGTGTCTTGCTGCGGGCGGCACGCCATCGCCGGTGTTCGCGTTGGTGACCGGTCGCCCCCTCGACTGGTCGAGGTGCAGCGTGGTTGCGCTCGATGAGTTCGGAGGGCTCGCTAACCACAACCAGGAGGATTCGTGCGACGCAGTGCTTCGCCGAGGTTTCATCGACCACACCGGGGTCGGGGACTACCGACCCTTGCGGACCCACGGTGACCTCGAGACCGAGTGTGCAGATGTGGATGCGTGGCT
>JAYTZE010000826.1:0-5019 GCA_043742385.1 Ilumatobacteraceae bacterium | reverse complement strand
GACTCCGCCCCGACCCGGTACCCGAAGAGCAACTCCTTCGGCTGGTCGATGCAGCGAACCAGGCGCCTTCCGGTCGCAACTTCCAACGCGGGCGTTGGATCATCGTCCGCGACTACCGACAGAAGCAACGGATCGCCGCGCTGAACCGTCGAGCCAGCGAGGAAGCCGCCAGGGAGCAGGCCGAGCATGGCGAGCCGCTCCCGCATCACGATGTCGACAAGCGACGCAGGATGTGGGCGGCTGTGCTGTGGCAGTCGGAGCACATGCACGAAGCCCCGGCCATCATCGTTGCGTGCGCGGTTCTCGATCATCCCGGGCAGGACCCGAATCGCTACGCCGGTTCGATCTGGCCGGGGATCCAGAACCTGCTGCTGGCGGCAAGGGCCACCGGCCTCGGGGCCGGGCCGACCACATATGCGCTGCGTTTCCGAGAAGAACTGCACGACGTGCTCGACTTGCCGACCGACGTGGCCGCGCGAGCGATCATCCCGGTCGGCTTGCCGATCGGCAACTTCGGGCCCGTCACCCGTCGCCCGGTCCACGAGATCACGATGTTCGACCGTTGGGACGGCCCCCATCCGGCCGTGCTCGCGATTGATGACTGGCGCCCCGCATAGGGCCGGAGTCGTCAAGCGCTTTGTCGAGTAGCGCCGAGTCCCGGGTCTGGTGTCGGGGCGACACATGTCGCACAATTGTGCAATGCGCTTCGAGAACCAGGTTCTGTTCGTCAGCGGTGGCGCGGGTGGCATCGGCCTCGCAACCGCCGAGCGGGTGGTCGCCGAGGGTGGGCGGGCGGCGATCGTCGATCTGGACTTGCAGCGAGCGGAGGCCGCAGCGGCCGGCCTGCCCGGGTGTATCGGTCTCGCGGCGAACGTCGCAGACGACGTGGCGGTTGCATCTGCGGTGTCGGCCGCCGTGGAACGGCTGGGTGGGATCGACCTTGTCCTGGCCGCCGCCGGCCACGCCGAGTTCGGTCCTATCGCGGAGTGGGACACCGCGCGCTTCAACCGAATGCTGGAGGTGCACGTCGGTGGCACATTCAACGTCTGCAAGCACACGCTGCCGATGCTGAAGGCCCGTGGCCGGGGTTCGATCGTGACCATCGCCTCGACCGCAGCGTTCACGGCCAACGGGAACAACGTTCCCTATGGCGCGGCCAAGGCAGCGATCACAGGGCTCACACGGCAATTGTGTCTCGAAGCGCTACCTGAGGTGCGCGTCAACTGCATCGCGCCGGGTCGCACGATCACCGGGATGACCACGCCGCTCATGTTGGATCGCGGCGGCGACCTCGAACAGGGCGAGCGCATCTTCGGCCAGAAAGTCCCGATGCAGCGCATGGGGACGGCGGTCGAGCTGGCCTCGGCGATCTGCTTCTTCCTGAGCGAGGACGCCAGTTTCATCACCGGTCAGACACTTCTGGTCGACGGCGGTGAGACCATCAGCTAGTGCCGTCGGAGTGTCTCCGTGCACCCCGGGTGGGCCGCAGACACTCCGATGAGTGTCGGCTCTCAGATCGAGAGGCCGCCGTCGACGGGAAGGACCACACCGGTGATGTAGCCGGCCTGCTCAGAGGCAAGGAACGCGACCGCCGGAGCTACTTCGGACGGATCGGAGAAGCGGCGCATCGGGATCTGCGCTCGCAGTTCCGCGAGTCGATCCGCGGGGATCGAGGCGACCATGTCGGTCTCGGCATTGGGAGAGATCGCGTTGACGGTGATCCCGAAACCAGCAAGCTCTTTGGCTGTCGCGCGGGTGAATCCGATAATGCCCGCTTTTGCCGCGGCGTAGTTCGACTGACCGATGTTGCCGTGCAGGCCCGTGTACGAGGTGATGTTGACGATCCGGCCGTACGCCTGCTCGCGCATCACCGGCGCCGCGGCCCTCGTCATGTTGAACGTGCCGGTCAGGTGCACGCCGAGGACGGCCTGCCAGTCGTCGTCGCTGAGCTTCCACACCATGCGATCACGCAGGATGCCGGCATTGTTGACGACGACGTCGAGTCGACCCGTTCGTGCGACGGCGTGTTGGACACACGCCGCAGCCGAAGCCGCGTTGCTCACATCGAGCACGACGGGAATTGCGTCCACGAGCACGCCCGTCGTGATCTCCGCCAGCGCGGCTTCGTTGACGTCTGCTACGCAGATCGTGGCACCCGCTTCGGCGAAGAATCGACTGAGGGCGAGCCCGATGCCGCGTGCCCCGCCAGTGACGATCACGGTGCGACCCGCGAAGTCGAAGGAAGCGCTCATGCCCGCTCCAGGATGCGGACGACACCCGTCGACCCGTCGACCTCGATCAGGTCGCCGGTCTTGATCGCCGTGGTTGCACCCACGGCGCCGACAACGGCCGGGATGCCGAGATCGCGGGCCACGATCATGGTGTGGCTGAGCTCGCCGCCCATCTCTGCCACGACAGCGACCGCGCCGACAAACAGAGGCATCCAACCCGGATCGGTGATCGGCGCCACGAGCACCTCGCCGGGCTGCGGGGGTTCATCGACGTAGGCATTGCGGACGACGCGGGCGCGGCCGGTGGCGTGGCCGGGGCTCCCCGCCGCGCCGACGATTTCGCTGACGTCGTCGGCGAGGACCTCGCGGCTCACCAACGGCCACTCCTCGACCGGCGGGATTTCACCGGCGATGGCGAACAGCGGCTCTTGGTATCGCTCCAGCTCGTGTTGCGCGGCCCTTCGCGAGTGCACGGTGTTGACGTCGACGCTGCCCTGCTCCACAGCCGTCGTGAGCTCGTCGAGTGTCAGGAAGTACACCTGGTCGGCTGACTCGAGCTTGCCGTCGACGACCAGACGTTGACCGATCTCGAGCGCGTCGAGCCGCTGTTCGTTGATGGTGAGCACGCATGTGGCCTTGGTGCGTTCACGGATTCCCATCCACGCCTTGCAGCGCTCGAGCCACAGGTCGAGTTCAGGAAAGGCGGTTCTGGCCCCGTCGCGTTCGAAGCGTTCGAGTACGGCTTCGCGCATGGTGCCCGGGTTGCGCGACGCGCCTCCGGAGCGCACCGCATCGATCGCTCGTCGAAGCACCGGGGGTTCGATCTCCCACGACGGCGAAGCAACCTCCCATTCGTTGACGCCGCGGAATCCGTACTGCTCGAGCACCCGTTCGAACGCAGTCTCGAACTCGTCGCCCTCGAGGCCCACCAGCGATGCGACGGCCTGGCCGGCATCGGCAGACTCGATGCCACCGCGGCCCATCACCGCTCGACGACCGAGCTCGTACCCTTCATCGCCGTACACGGCCACGAGGCCAGCCTGGAGCGAGCCCAGCGCCACGGGGCTGACCGATGATCCGATGAACAGCGTCACGAAGTCGCTCTCGTTGTACGGGATCAACGAGACGATCCGATCCAGCAACTCGGCCGAACTTCGCGACCGACGATAAGCCCGCCCATCTCGGCGCCGGGCCTGGGCTTGGTCGTGCTCGCTCGCGACCCGTTCGAGCGGGGGATGCTCCAAGAAGTCGGCAGTCGTGGTAGCGATCCGCTGGCCTCGCTCGGCGTACCCCGGCTCGTCGGGCATCTCGTACGGATCGAGTTTGATGCCGCCGGCGGCGAACAGCGTGCGATCGATGTCTTCCGGGCTGGTGCCTGGGGTCAGATCGGCCAGCCGCCGAAACGCGGAGATGTTGATGTAGAAGCGCCCGCCAACGATGGGGGCGAACGTCGTCGGACACGTTGGCCACTCCATGACGTCCCACAGCTCGGTGAACGACCGTCGCCATCCGCGCTCGAGCGGCGGAAAGAACATCGTCGCCGACAGCGGTGAGACGATCCCTGGCATGATCTCGCCCGCATTGCCCCGGGTCAGTACGGGAAAGTTCGGGTCGAGGCTCGTGTCGAACTCATACGTGGTCATCTGATGGCCCCCTGCTTTGAACGCAACATCGAGATCCGGCTCATCGTCGCCGCGTGACTGTTGTTGAACCGATCTGCACTTCGGCGAAACTGGCGCGGGAGGTCTGCAGTAGATCGAGCACCAGAGATGTCGGCACCCCGTCTGCTTCGAAGTGGAACTCGCGAGAAGCAGGTCCAGCGGCCTGCGTGGCTTCCACATCGGGCAACGGAACCAGATAGCGCCGCAGCAACTCCTCGTCGGTCATCGACCGATCACCATGCTGTTCCTTCAGCTCTTCGATCGTCGGCTGCGGCGGCGACCACTTCTGGATCTCCTTGCCGCGGCTGGTGGAGAGCATGCGGTCGAGAACGTCCGGGTTGATCGGCGCCGGCGGCTCGCCCAAGTGCCCGAGCACGTAGACGAGCACCTCGTCGGGCACGGTGCCATATCGCTCGCCGGTGACGACGTTGAGCACTGCTTGGATCCCCATGAGCTGAGAGAACGGGGTCGCCGAGATCGGATGGCCGAGATCCTCGCGAACTTGCACGATCTCCTCGAGCACCTCATTGAACCGATCGGACATGTCGTACTGCGCGAGTTGCGCCTTGAGCGTGCCGGTCATGCCACCGGGGAGCTGATGGTGGTACGGAAAGACGTTGTACTCGTTGGGCACGCCGATCGGGTGGCCCTCTTGCAGAGCGACGCGGCGCATGTGCTCGCTGACTCGTCGAACGCACTCGAGGTCGACTTTGGTCGTGTGGCCCTCCCACCGCAGGTTCTCGATCGTCTGCTCGGTGGAGGGCAGCGACGGTCCGTTCGCCATCGGGCCTGGTGCCGTGTGCAGGATTCGGATGCCGCTCTCGACACCGATCAGGTAGTTGTATCCGGCGAGGCCGACGGTGTTGTGACACTGCATCTCGATCGGCACCTGACCAGCCGCCTCGACGAGCGCCGGCATGAGGGTCTTGGCGCGTTCGGGCTTGAGGATGCCGGCCGCATCCTCGAAGTAGATCGCCTCGGTGATCCCCCAACTCACGAACTCACGTATGCGAGCAGCGAACCACTCATCGGTGTGGACCGGGCTGATGCCGTACATGATCGCCGGCACCACCTCGCAACCGGCATCGGCGACGACGCGACACAGCCGCTCCATCTTGTCCATGTTG
>JAYTZE010000825.1:0-5020 GCA_043742385.1 Ilumatobacteraceae bacterium | reverse complement strand
GTAGCACCATGACGACCACGACCTTGATCGGGTAGCCGTCGGTGACGACGAATCCACCAAGGCCAGCGGTCGACGGGAACTTGCGAACACCGGATGTCCAGTCGGCATTACCCAGCAGCAACAAACCGCTGCCAAGGGCCGCGCCGGCGAGGCCTTGCAACAGTCCCTCGAGCATGAACGGGAGGCGGATGAACCAGTTGGTCGCGCCAACCAGCTTCATCACCTCGATCTCACGGCGTCGGGCGAACATCGCCGTGCGGATGGTGTTCCAGATCAGCAGGACCGAGGCAAACAGCAAGACGCCCGACATCACGTACGTTCGCACTCCGAAGAACGACTTGAGCTTGCCCAACACCGTGATCTGATCGGATGGAAAGTCGGCTCGAAGCACGCCAGGAAGAGCCACGAATGACTGCCGGATGCTCAACAACTGTTGAATGCTCTGCTTGTCGACAGGCTCGACGCTGAAGTACGACGGAATGTTCTCCTCCGAGAGGAATCTCAGTGACTCGGGATCAGCGGCAAACAGCTTTTTCGCCTGGTCGAGCGAGCACGTGATCGAGCAGAACTCGACATTCTTGATGATCTCCGGACGGCTCTCGAGCGCCTCTTGGATCGTCGCGATGGCTTCGTCTTCTGCACCGTTCTTGACGTAGACGATCATCTGCACGCCACCGGTCCATTGGCTGAGCTGATTGTCGAACGCCTGCTGGATCAGCAGCGTCATCCCGAATAGGAACAACGACACCGTCGAGGTGATCACGGCAGCGACCGTGAGTGTGAGGTTGCGGGTGAGGCTCGCCCACATCTCGCGCAACGTGTAGCGGAGACGGGAGATCATTCGTACACACCCCTGGCCTGGTCGCGAACGATGATGCCGCGATCGAGTTGGATCACGCGTTTGCGCATCATGTTGACGATTCTCTGGTCGTGGGTAGCCATCACCACAGTCGTGCCAGTCTTGTTGATGCGATCGAGCAAGCGCATGATGCCCTCGCCGGTGGCCGGATCGAGGTTCCCGGTGGGCTCGTCGGCGAGCAGGATCAACGGGCGATTGACGAAGGCCCGCGCAATCGAGACACGTTGTTGCTCGCCACCACTGAGCTGGTGCGGGAAGCGCTCCTGCTTGCCCGACAGACCGACCAGGTCCAGCACGGCAGGCACCTGCTGACGGATCACATGCTTCGGCCGCCCGATCACCTCGAGGGCAAAGGCAACGTTCTCGTGCACCGTACGATTTGGCAGGAGTTTGTAGTCCTGGAAGATGTTGCCGATGTTGCGCCGCAGGTGTGGCACCTTGCTGTCGGACATCTCGTTGATGTTGCGCCCGGCGACCCACACCGCGCCTTTCTCGGGGCGCTCCTGTCGGTTCATCATCCGCAGCAACGTGCTCTTGCCCGAGCCCGATGGGCCGACCAGGAACACGAATTCGGCCTTGGCGACGTCGAAGCTGGCATCACGGAGCGCGACGACCTCGGTCGAATAGCTCTTGGTGACGTTCTCAAGTCGGATCATGGGCGTTTCTCCACGCGTCGTTGCTGCAACCGCCACCCCGCCCGGAACTCGGAGAACACTAACGCGCTCACTGCGATTCTCGCCGTCGCCACCGCAGGTAGCCCTCCATGAACTCGTCGAGATCACCGTCGAGCACAGCGGTGACATTGCCCGATTCGACCTCGGTACGCAGGTCTTTCACCATCTGATAGGGCTGCACGACGTATGAACGGATCTGGCTGCCCCAGCCGACCTGTGCCTGTTGGCCGGCGATGCTGTCGAGCTCAGCCTCGCGCTCTTCTTCGACCTTGGCAGCGATCATCGTCTTCAGCCGGCGCATCGCTTTTTCGCGGTTCTGCAGCTGGCTGCGCTCTTCCTGCGACGAGGCCACCAACCCCGTCGGCTCATGGATCAGACGAACGGCCGATGACGTTTTGTTGACGTGCTGCCCACCGGCACCGCTTGCGCGGAACACCTCCATGCGGATCTCCGCCTCGTTCACCTCGAGATCGAGTTCATCCATCACGGGCCAGACCTGAACGTTGGCGAAGCTTGTCTGCCGTCGGCCCTGATTGTCGAACGGACTGATCCGTACCAGGCGGTGCGTGCCCCGTTCGGATGTCATCAACCCGTACGAGTACCGCCCTGTCAATGTGAACTCGGCCGACATGATTCCGGCCTCAGCGCCTTCGCTGATGCCGTCGAGTTCGAAGTTGAAGCCACGACGCTCAGCCCAACGGCCATACATCCGGAGCAGGATTTCGGCCCAGTCCTGGGCATCGACACCACCGTCTTTGGCATTGATCTGCACGATGCAGTCAGCCTCGTCGTGCTCGCCGGTGAACAAGCTGCGTAGGTCGAGTTGGTCGAGTTGCTTGGTGATCCAGGCAACCGCGGCATCGAGCTCGGGCTCCTGCGACGCGTCGTCGACCTCGCGGGCGAGCTCGTGCAGCACCTCGGCGTCTTCGAGTTCGCCGGAGAGCCGATCGAACTGATCGATGTCGGTCTTCACGTTGGCGTAGTCGGTGTTGATCTTCTTGGCCTCGTCCTGATCGTCCCACAGGTCGGGGCGGGCAACCTCGTGCTCGAGTTCGACCAGCCGGGCCCGGTTGGAGTCGATCTTGAGGTAGCCATGAGCCTCGCCAAGACGGCGACGCAGCTCTTTCAGATCATCGGAGTAATCACGCATAGGGCGGGATTACGCGCTTGCTCCATGGCACATCTTGAATTTCTTGCCGCTGCCGCAGGGGCATGGCGCGTTGCGCGGGGTCTTGGACCACTCGTCTTTGACGATCGTCTGCTGCTTCACCGGAGCAGCAGCGGTCTGCGCAGCGATTTCAGGATCGATGTCGCCAGACGCAGCGGCCGCGTGCGCCGCGGCAGCGAAGCCGTCGGGCTGCGAGTTGTCACTGGATGTCTGCTGCACGTTCTGCACAGTCGGCGCCGGTGCATCGTTGCGGATCACCTGGACATGCATGACGTACTTGACGAAGTCTTGGGCGATGCCCTTCATCAGGCTGCCGAACATCTCGTAGCCCTCGCGTTGCCATTCGACGAGCGGATCCTTTTGGCCGACGGCGCGAAGGTTGATGCCCTCCTGCAGGTAGTCCATCTCCTCGAGATGCTCACGCCACCGCTGGTCAATGATGCGCAGCATCACTTGTCGCTCGACATCGCGCATCACCGGCGGAGTCAGCTCGGCCTCGCGCTTTTCGTAGTACGCCGAGGCGTCGGACATGACCACGTCGTACATGTCGTCGGTCTCGTGGCACTTGTCGAGCTGGGCCTCGGTGATGTCGCTCGGCCAGAACGTCTTCAGTTCCAGCACCAGGCCACCCAGATCCCATTCGTCGGTTGCAACGCTGGCGCAGTGCGTCTCGATCAGCGAGTTGACTGCTTCGGCGAGGTACTCCATCGCTGCCGACTTCAAATCGGCACCGTCCAAGATCTGGTCGCGCCGGCGGTAGATCACCTTGCGCTGCTCGTTCATGACCTCGTCGTACTTCAGCACGTTCTTGCGGATCTCGCCGTTGCGCTGCTCGACGGTGGTTTGGGCCCGCTCGATGGCCTTGGTAACCATCTTGGCCTCGATGGCCTCGTCGTCGGGGAGCGCGCGACCCATGACCCACGACAGTGCACCCGTGGCAAACAAGCGCATCAGCTCGTCGTCGAGGCTGAGGTAGAACCGGCTTTCGCCGGGGTCGCCCTGACGGCCCGAGCGACCACGCAGCTGGTTGTCGATGCGCCGGCTCTCGTGACGTTCGGTACCCAACACGTACAATCCACCGAGGGAGCGCACCTTGTCGCCTTCGGCTTTGCACTCGTCTTTGAACTCGGCCAGCAGCTGGTCGTAGCGAGCCAGAGCCGCGGTACGCGCCGCCTTGAACTCGTCGGGCATGTCGTCGAGGGGCAAGGGCAGCGCGAAGTCGTCGACCATGACGTCGGGATCGTGACCTTCCTTGACGACCTCGTGTCTGGCCAGACCCTCGGGGTTGCCACCGAGGATGATGTCGACGCCACGACCGGCCATGTTGGTGGCGACCGTGACGGCACTGAGTCGACCGGCCTGGGTGACGATCATCGCCTCACGCGTGTGCTGTTTGGCGTTGAGCACCTCGTGGGGCACCCCACGCTTCTTCAACAGCTGCGACAGATACTCACTCTTTTCGACGCTGATGGTGCCGACGAGCACCGGCTGACCGCGCTCGAACTTCTCGGAGATGTCGTCGACGACAGCTCCGAACTTGGACTGCTCACCTTTGTAGATGAGGTCGGCCTGATCCGCTCGAACGACCGTCTGGTTGGTCGGAATCGGCACCACAGCAAGCTGGTAGGTGCCCATCAGTTCGGCAGCCTCGGTTGCAGCTGTACCCGTCATGCCGGCGAGCTTGTCGTACATGCGGAAGTAGTTCTGCAAGGTGATGGTGGCGAGGGTCTGGTTCTCCTCTTTGATCTTCACACCCTCCTTCGCCTCGACGGCCTGGTGGATGCCCTCGCTCCAGCGACGACCATCGAGCACACGACCGGTGAACTCGTCGACGATCTTCACCTCGCCGCCTTGGATGATGTAGTCCTTGTCGCGCTTGTACAGCTCCTTGGCTTTCAACGCCACCGAGAGCTGGTGCACCAGGTTCTGCTGCACCTCGTCGTACAGGTTGGGAATGTCCAATGCCTGCTCGACCTTCTCGATGCCTGCATCGAGCGGCACGACCACGCGCTTGTCTTCTTCGACCTCGTAGTCGACGTCACGCTTCAACGAGCGCACGATCGAGGCGAACCGGTAGTACAGCTTGGCAGCGTCGGCAACGCGACCGCTGATGATCAATGGCGTGCGGGCCTCATCGATCAGGATCGAGTCGACCTCGTCGACGATTGCGTAGCTGTGTCCGCGCTGCACCTTGTCGGCCAGGGTCGTGGCCATGTTGTCGCGCAGGTAGTCGAAGCCGAACTCGTTGTTGGTGCCGTAGGTGATATCGCACGCGTAGTTGGCGCGCTTCTCGGCTGGACGCTCCTTGAAGCCGGGAAT
>JAYTZE010000824.1:0-5023 GCA_043742385.1 Ilumatobacteraceae bacterium | reverse complement strand
CGGGCACTGCTCTGCCGAGAAACGGGATGCGGCGCACGTACAGTTCTTCTTCGGCATCGGCCAGATCGAGCGGCTTGGCGATGCGGTCGCGTTCCAGGACGACGCGGTCGACGGAGTCGCACACCATGCCGCGGTGGCGTGGCGGGAACACACCACCGATGGCCAGCTCGGCCATGCCGAATGCCGGAAAGACGCCGGTTGCCTTGAATCCGAACGGTTCGGCGGCGGCGACAAACGCCTCGACCGCGTTTGGGTCGACCGGCTCGGCGCCGCTGAGCGCCAGTGTCAACGATGACAGATCGAGATCGCGCATGCGGGCGAACGCGCGAGTCGCCAATACCCACGAGAAGTTCGGTCCGGCAGTCGCGGTACCGCCCCAGTCGCTGATCCATTGCATCCAGTTGCCTGGCTTGGCGAGAAAGTCTTGCGGTGCGGCCTGCACGAGCTGGCAACCGTTCGTCATCGGAATCGATAGGAAGCCGACCAAACCCATGTCGTGATACAGCGGCAGCCACGACACCATCACCTCGGACTCGCCGAGTTCGGCTGCGCTGCACGAGGCGTCGATGTTCGCGGCCAGCACTCGGTCGGGAATCATCACACCCTTCGGGTCGCTGGTCGATCCACTGGTGTATTGCAGAATCACCAACCGCTCGGGGTCGTGAGCGGGAATCTCGAGGCGGTCGCCACCGGGTGCCGTCGATGAGCCCGGGAGCACGGTCGCCATCAACTCGATTGGCGGATCACCGTTGGTGCGTTCGTAGAACGCGGCGAGCAGTTCGTCGATCAACACCAGCTTGGCATCACCGTGGCGAATGCGCGTCCGCGTCGAATCGATGAAGGCATCCAGCGAACCCATGCGCATCGGCAGTGGCAGCACCATGCTGGCAACACCGGCCAACCAGCAACCCTGGATGATCGTCATCAGCTGCCGCGACGTCGGACCGAGAATCGCGACATGGTCACCGGGAACCAGGCCGCGAGCCTGCAATGCGGCGCCAACGACCCTTGCTTGGTCGTGAATCTCACGCCACGGAACGAACGAGTCGCCCGAAGCAGGTGCCACGGAGGGGCCGACCAATCGCACCCCGGTGGGTCGGTCAGCTGCGGCAATGATGCGATCGACGATCCCCACATACGACGACCCGGTGCGCGAAGACATGATTTGCAACCGTAGTAGCGACGCGCCGCATCGTAGAATCCTTGGTTCATGACTTCGGCCCCCGCGACCCCTGACGATGCCCCCAAGTTCCGCTATACGGGCGTGCTTGCCCAGGAGATCGAACTTCGCTGGCAGGACCGATGGGAGTCCGACGGAACGTTCGAGACTCCGAATCCAGCAGGGCCGTTGGCGGGCCCGGCCGGGACTACCGGGCGTCCGAAGGTGTTCGTACTCGACATGTTCCCATACCCGTCGGGAATGGGCTTGCACGTCGGCCACCCGCTGGGTTTCATCGGCACCGACATCTACAGCAGGTACAAGCGAATGACCGGCTACAACGTGATGTACACGATGGGGTTCGACGCCTTCGGTCTACCGGCCGAGCAGTACGCAGTGCAGACAGGGCAACATCCCGCCATCACGACCAACGCCAACGTGGCCAACTATCGCCGGCAACTACGCCGCCTGGGCCTCAGCCACGATGCGCGGCGAAGCATCAGCACGACCGACCCCGGTTACTACCGATGGACGCAGTGGATCTTTCTGCAGATCTTCAACTCGTGGTACGACACCGACGCGGGTCCGGATGGCGGCAGAGCCCGACCGATCACCGAACTGATCGAGCAGTTCGAATCTGGCCAACGCACGCCCGACGACGGCAGGTCGTGGGGCGATCTGTCCCCCGCCGAGCGCAACACCGTCATCGAGGGACACCGACTGGCGTACGTCAGCGATGCACCAGTCAACTGGTGCCCGGGTCTCGGCACCGTCGTCGCCAACGAAGAAGTCACCGCCGATGGTCGGAGTGACCGCGGCAACTTTCCGGTCTTCAAGCGCAACATGCGCCAATGGATGCTGCGCATCACTGCGTATGCCGATCGGCTGATCGCCGACCTCGATCTGCTCGATTGGACCGACGCCATCAAGGCGATGCAGCGCAACTGGATCGGGCGCAGCGAAGGCGCCACCGTGCACTTCCAATCGCAAGCCGGCCCCATCTCAGTGTTCACGACGCGACCCGACACGTTGTTCGGTGCAACATTCATGGTGCTCGCGCCCGAGCATCCACTGGTCGACGCGCTCACCACCCCCGAACGTCGCCAAACGGTCACCCAGTATCGCCACCAGGCTGCGTCGAAGAAAGACATCGACCGCCAGGACGACACCCGCGAAAAGACAGGGGTCGCAACCGGTGCCTATGCGGTCAACCCGGTCAGCGGCGAGTCCATCCCGATCTGGATTGCCGACTATGTGCTGATGGGTTACGGCACCGGGGCCATCATGGCCGTTCCGTGCGGCGACCAACGCGACTTCGAGTTCGCCCGTCTCTACGGTCTACCGATTCCCGCCATCCAGCAACCACCCGAGCAGAGCCTCGACACATCCACGTGGGACACCGCTTTCGTGGGCGACGCACCGTATGTCAACAGTTCCAACGGTTCGCTCGACCTCAACGGAATCACCAGCGTGGCCGAGGGCAAGCGCCTGACCAACGAATGGCTCGAAGCCAATGGTCACGGTCAAGCGGCCATCACCTACAAGCTGCGGGATTGGCTGTTCAGCCGGCAGCGCTACTGGGGCGAACCGTTCCCGATCGTGTACGACCTCGACGGGACCCCCCACGGCCTGCCCGACAGCGAGCTGCCGCTGGTACTTCCCGAGACCGACAGCTTCTCACCGCGTACATTCGATGCCGACGACGAGTTCTCCAATCCAGAGAGCCCGCTCGACCGACTGGAGTGGTGGACCAACGTCGAACTCGACCTCGGCGACGGGCCGCAGCAGTATCGGCGGGATACCAACGTCATGCCGCAATGGGCCGGCAGCTGCTGGTACGAACTGCGATACCTCGACCCCACCAATGAGCAGAACCTGGTCGACCCCGAGGTCGAGAAGTATTGGATGGGCCCGCAAATGGAGGGCCACGACGGTCACCAGCATCCAGGTGGCGTCGACCTATATGTCGGCGGTGTCGAGCACGCCGTGCTGCACCTGTTGTACGCCCGGTTCTGGCACAAAGTGCTCTTCGACCTCGGTCATGTGTCATCGAAGGAGCCGTACTACCGGCTGTTCAATCAGGGCTACATCCTGGCTGCCGCTTACAAGGACTCCCGCGAGATCTACGTCGAAGCCGCCGAGGTCGTGGAGCGCGACGGCGCCTACTTCCACGGCGAGCAGCCGGTCACGCGCGAGTGGGGAAAGATGGGCAAGAGCATCAAGAATGCCGTGACCCCAGACGACATCTGTCAGAGCTACGGCGCCGATACGTTGCGGTTGTACGAGATGGCGATGGGTCCGCTCGATGCGTCGCGCCCGTGGGAGACCCGCGATGTCGTCGGCATGTATCGCTTCTTGCAGCGCTTGTGGCGCAACATCGTCGACGAGGAAACGGGCGAACTCTCGTTGACTGCTGCGCCTGCGGACACCGACACCCAGCGGCTACTGCATCGCACCATCAGCGGCGTTCGCGACGACATGGACTCGCTGCGGTTCAACACGGCCATCGCCAAGCTGATCGAGTTGAACAACCACCTCACCAAGCTGAGCGGCTGTCCGGTCGACATCGCTGAGCCTCTGGTGTTGATGGTCGCGCCACTGGCGGCACACGTCGCCGAAGAACTGTGGTCCAAGCTCGGACACAACGATTCGATTGCGTACGAGGCCTTCCCCGTCGCGGACCCCGCACTGCTGGTCGCCAACACCGTTGAGTACCCCGTGCAGATCAACGGCAAGGTTCGCAGCCACATCACGGTCGCTGCCGATCTCGACGCGGCCGGCGTCGAGGCAGCGGCATTGGCCGACCTCAAGGTCGCTACCTCGCTGGCCGGGGCGGCACCGAAGAAGGTCATCGTGATTCCCGGTCGCATGGTCAACATCGTCGCCTGAGCGGCTCGGCAATACTTGGTCGATGGACGAACTGCACTACCGATCTGCGTGTGAGACGATCGAGTTGTTCCGTAGTCGCGACCTGTCGCCGATGGAACATCTCGAGGCCTTGATCGAGCAGATCGAAACACACGATGCAGTGCTCAACGCGGTCGTCGATCGTCGTTACGACGAGGCTCGCGCCGAGGCACGTGCGGCAGAGCAGCGATACCTCGGCAAAGGCGAAGCGCCCCGACCTCTCGAAGGCCTGTGCGTCGCGGCCAAGGAGGAGCAACCCATGGTCGGGCGTCCGTGGCAACAGGCCTCCTTGGCCTTCGCCGACCAGGTCGCCGAGTACGACCATCCGATCATCGAGCGCATCCAGAATGCCGGCGGGATCATCCACGTCCGCACGGCAACCCCTGAGTTCAGCTGCGCCGGGTTCACCCACAGCACGCTCTGGGGTGTCACACGCAACCCGTGGAACACCGAATTCACACCCGGAGGATCGTCGGGGGGTTCGGGTGCTGCACTCGCTGCGGGGTACGCACCGTTGGCTACGGGCAGCGACATCGCCGGATCGATCCGCATCCCCGCTTCGTTCAGCGGCGTCGTCGGTTTCAAGCCGCCATTCGGTCGGGTACCCGGGCTGGCCCCCTATCACCTCGATCAGTACTGCCACGACGGTCCACTCGCCCGCACGGTCGCCGATTGCGCCCTGCTCGAAAACGTGATCGCCGGGCCGCATTGGCGCGACAACGTGTCGCTACGCGATCCCCCACAGATCCCTCGAGACTTCATGGGTGTCGACGGCGTGCGAATCGGCCTCAGCATGACCCTGGGTGACTGGCCGGTCGACGCCGAGGTCGTCGCCAACACGAACGCGGTCGCCGACGCGCTTCGCAGGGCAGGCGCCCAGGTCGACGAGGTCGAGCTACCGTGGACGGTGGAGCGCCTCTGGCAAGCGATGCGGGCTCACTTCGCAGCAATCTTCGG
>JAYTZE010000823.1:0-5023 GCA_043742385.1 Ilumatobacteraceae bacterium | reverse complement strand
GGGATCCGGCGATCACGACCTGTCCTGGCGCATTGAAGTTGGCGACCCACACGTCGCTGTCGGCGCGCCGGCATGCGATCTCGACCTGGTCGTCGTCGAGGCCGAGCACCGCGGCCATCGTGCCCGGGTTTTCGATTCCGGCCTGGTGCATCGCGTCGGCGCGCTCGCAGACCAGTCGCACACCTTCGTCGAACCCGAGTGCACCGGTGGCGGTCAGCGCGGTGTACTCACCAAGACTGTGCCCGGCACAGAAACTGGGCTCGAGACCGAGACGTTCTGCAGCGTCGAGCACCATCAGGCTGGAGACGAACGTAGTCAGCTGAGCATGGCGCGTGTCTCGCAGTTCCTCGGCGTCGGCGTCGAGCAGCAGATAGCCGACATCGCGATCCGCGACCTCGGAGGCCTCGTCGACCAGCTCCCAACTTTCGTGTTCGACCCAGGGCCTGCCCATACCCGGTCGCTGTGAACCCTGGCCAGGGAACGTGAAGGCAAGCATGATTCACACACGTTAGACCGTTTCCGGTGACACCGATTTGCTACCAGCCAGTAACGGGCGTGAACTGCATCACTTCGGCCGATACGATCTCGGCGTCACTTGCCCGAGTGGCGGAATGGCAGACGCGACGGACTCAAAATCCGTTGTCCGAAAGGGCGTGTGGGTTCGAGTCCCACCTCGGGCACTCCAACAGCACCGGTTTTGGCGGCACGCGGAGCTGGACCAAGCGTCGAATGTTGACGACTGCGAGCGCAGATTCCAGGACAACGTTCGACCAGATCCCCAGCAGCACATTGAACGTCAACAGCGCGACGCTGGAGGCAACGGCAATCTGACGGAGCCGCGTGGCACAGGTCTGGGCGTAGGCCGCGAGCGCGAGGACGGCTCCGATCCATCCGAGCACTGTGATCATGACCGCCCTCCCTTGTGGCATGTGCCGTGTATCGCCCGGCAGCTAGGAATCCAGACCCACGTCGGCGGTGCTGGATACGCGCTCGCGCATCGATCTCGGCGAGTGCTGGAAATCCTGTCCGTACACTGGCGGTGATGGGCAAGCGATCGGTGGAGCGAAAACTGCGCAAGGTCGGCGGCCGGCTACGTAGTCTCCGCGATGAACTGGCAGTGATCGACGAGCAGCTCGCCCATCTCGTCGACGACGCCGAAGACAAGAGCGTGCGAGCGCTCGTCGCCGAGAGCCCAGCGGCCGCTCTGGAACACCGCGAGGCAACCGGGCACTCTGAGGCGATGGCAGACCATCGACGCCACGTTGTCGACGAGATCGGTACCCTCGAAGCTCGACAGGACGAGTTACTCGATGAACTTCGCCTGCTTTGATCGTGTGGCAGGCCGCGATCAGGTTTGTGGCGGTACCGATTGGTACGCGTCGAGCGCCGACGTCACGACCGAGTTGATCTTGGCGGTGATCTCCGTGGTCGGCGTCAATGCATCGCCGTAGACCGACGAGCTCTGGGCGCGTTCATCACGGTGCTCGTTCGCGTACGCGACGGCCTCGGGGATGTCGTCGGCCCAGGCTTGGAGGACACCCTCTTGCGTCTGCGGACGGGTCACCGCCATGTGTACGGCGTTGGGGTATTGCTGGCCGTTGAGCCGCCACCCCCGCTGGCGCATCGCATCGTTGACGTGGTAGATGTCGAACTCGTCGGAAGTGAACGAGAAGCAGAACGACGGCTTGCCGATGATCCGTAGCTCGCGTTGGGCCTCCACAACCTCCTGCATCGCAAAGGCTGTGTCGAAGATCTTCTTGGCGTACGTTGTGTAACCCTGACGGCCCAGGGCCACCATCGATGCCCACGTGGCGGCCAGTAATCCACTTGATCGCGAACCGTCGATGCCCGGCGATGCGTACTTGCCACCCGACCACTCGGTCATGAGGAAGTACTGACCATTGCGAAGCTCCTTGTTGCGGAACATCAAGATCGACGTGCCCTTCACGCTGTAGCCGTACTTGTGCGTGTCGGCGGAGAGAGTCGTGACGCCAGGGAGACGGAAGTCGAAGACGGGGATGCCGAAGCCAAGCATCTCGCCGAACGGCAACAGAAATCCGCCGAGGCATCCATCGACATGCAGACCCACACCGCGTTGCAATGCAAGCGTGGACAGCGCGTCGATTGGATCGATCGTTCCATAGCCGTAGTTGCACGCAGACCCGACGATCGCTGCAGTGTTTGAGTCGATCATCGAGGACATCGCGTCGAGGTTCACTTGGGCGGTGTCGGCGTGGATCGGTGCTCGGCGCATTTCGATCCCCAGAAGGTGACACGCCTTGTCGAACGCCGGGTGCGCGGTCTCGGGCTTCACGACGTTGGGCTTGTCGATGCCGTTGCGGGTGGCCTGCTCACGGTAGGCAAGCATCGCGTGGAGGATGCTTCCGCTGCCGCCGCTGGTCAGCATCCCGCATGGGTCCGCGTCGCTCGCCGATGAGGCGTGCATCAGGTCGAGACCCATCGCGATGATCTCACCTTCGAACCGAGTCGCGCTGGGGCAGACGTCGCGCTGCATCGCGTTCATGTGGCTGTACATCGAGTACGCCTCGCCCATGAACTCGTAGTGGTCGTGGTCGCCGCAATAGAACGAGCCCGATGCCTTGCCGGTTTCCCACTTGGCATCTTCGAGCTCCGCCATCTCTCGAAGCTCCTGCAGGATGACTGCCCGGTCGCGACCCTCCGATGGCAGGCCTCGCATCACTGGATATCGATCGGCATATGGATACAAGGTCATGGGTTTCCTCTGGCTGGTTTCATGAATGGAGGCGAGAGACGGGTTCGGCGAGAGCAGCGTGCAGGTCACGAAACACTCCCAACCGTTCGGCCCACAGCGAACGTGTGGATGGGTCGGGCTCGTACCGTGCGTGTACCGGTACCAGTCGGTCGAGGTCGCCGATGTTCAGCTGCCCTGTCGACACGAACGCCATCAAACCGGCGCCGCGTGCATTGGCATGACGCGGGTTGTCGAGCTGTTCGATCGGACGGCCGACCACGTCGGCCAGGATCGTGGCCCACACATCGGACAGCGCCGCACCGCCGACGAAGCGCATCTTGTCGAAAGGTACGCCGAGTGCACTCTCCACCTCGTCGGCCAACCAACGCATCTGCATGGAGACGCCCTCGAGCATCGCGCGTGCGAGATCTGCTCGAGCGGTGCTGAGAGAAATGCCGACGAACGCGCCGCGGTGTCGCGCATCGGGCGCCGGAGCCATCGCGCCGAACAACCAGGGGAGGAACATGAGGCCGCGGGATCCGGGCGGCGACTTGCCGGCAAGTTGCAGTGCCTGCTCGAACATCGCATCAGAAGGTCCGTCGACGTTCTTGCACCCTGTCGCCTCGTTCAGAGCCGCTTCGACCAACCGACCGCCGAGGCCGGCCTCGGCGACGACGTAGTAGCGATCCTCGAGGGAGCTGGGCATCGTCACGATGAACTTTGCACTGTCGACATGTCGCACGGGGTGGTGCACGGTCAGGACGCCGGTCGTGCCCATCATGATCGTCGCTTGTCCGGGTCCGAGCGCACCTGAACCGAATGCGGCCGCGATGCTGTCGTTGGATGCCGTCACCACTTCGACATCGCCGCGCAAACCCAGGTCGGCAGCGACGTCCTGACGGATGGTCGCCAGCACCATCAGCGCTCGGGTCAGCTCCGGAAGGCGCCGCCGATCGACGCCGGCACGATCTACGAGCTCATCGGACCACGCTGTCGCTCCGAGGTTGCGGTTGTCGGTGAGCGCGAGCGGCATGGCCGAATTTGCCGTCGCCGCGATCCTCCCTGTGAACCGGGCATTCAGATAGTCCATGGGTTCCAGGTACGCAACGGTGCGCCGGTGGACGTCGCCTTGGCGCTGGAACCACAGGATGTGAGACAACGACGTACTGGGGCCAAAGCCGTGGATGTCGGCCCATCGCGCCCTGACGAAGTCACCATCAGCGCCAGAGGTGAGCGCAGCCGTGAAGGGTTCGCCGCGGCGGTCGAACCACATGTGCAGAGGTGCAACCGGGAGGCCACCGCGGTCGACGGGAACGATCGACGACCACTGGCTCGTGACGCAGATCGAACGGACGCCGTTCGTTGCTACGGCACCGGACGCGGCGAGCGCCTGCTGGCACGCCGACAAGGTCGAGGTCCAGATCACCTCCGGGTCTTGCTCGGCGAGTCCGCCCTCTCCAAACCTCGTCGGGACGCGCGTCAGGCCTGAGCCCAGGACTTGCCCATCGAGGGCAATCACCGACGCCTTGCACGCTGTGCTGCCGAGATCAATGGCCAGAGCGTTCACTTCACGGCGTACCGTTCGAGATAGGCGACGGCCGCTGTCACGGTCTCGTCGACGATTTGACGGTCGCCGTCGGGATCGATGCGAAAGGCGAGATCGAGTCCTTTGTCGATGATGCCGATCACCAGGTGCAGCACGCGCTCGGGGCTGACGCCGACCAGGCTGAGGCCGTGCCGGCTCAGTCGTTCATACGCACCGATGGCGCCGGCCAAGTCGTGCTCGCGGTTGACCTCGATCATCGCCGCGCTCTGGAACCTCGAGAACCACAGGACGCGAAAGCCCGGCTCCACCTGATAGAAGACGAACAGCGCCTGGACGACAGCGCCTAGCACCTCCCGCCAGTCGTCGGCAGGCCTGGCGTCGTGGACGGCCTCGGCGACAGGGGTGACCTTGTCGAGGCTTCTGGCGACAATCGCGTCGAAGATCGATTCGCGGTTTGGGAAGAAGTCGTACAACCATCCGATCGAGACGCCGGCGGCCTTTGCGATCATCCCCGTCGTGATCGCCTCTGGCCCGACGCGATCGATCAGCAGTGCCGCCGTGTCGAGCACATGCGCGACCCGTTGCTGACTGCGGGCTTGCAGGGGGAGGCGCCGTAGCCGAGTTTGCGACGGTTCTGGAAACGCCAGCATGGATTGAGCGTTGATCGTCGCCTCCCTTGGACACTTTCGGCATTGAACCCGAGAAGGATTCGGGTTATTCTGCCACGAAACTCGCCGCACATCTTCACCTGGGGTATCGGATGC
>JAYTZE010000822.1:0-1096 GCA_043742385.1 Ilumatobacteraceae bacterium | reverse complement strand
AACCCGCAACACAAGCCGCGCCGATTCTCACGGTCCGCGGCGTCAGCAAGACTTTCCCCGGCGTGAAGGCGCTGGACCACGTCGATTTCGATGTGCGTCCAGGAGAGGTGAACGCGCTGCTCGGCGAGAACGGTGCCGGCAAGTCGACCCTCATCAAGCTAATGGCCGGATTCTATGAGCATGATGAAGGTGACATCCTGATCGATGGCCGGCCTCTGCCGGCCTCACCGTCGGCTGCCCACAAGGCGGGAATTGCCACAATACATCAGGAACACCATCTCGTGCCCAACATGACAGTGGCCGAGAACATCATGCTCGGTCGCTGGCCGACCCGGTTCGGACTGATCTCCGCCCGCGACCAGGGTGAAGCGGCACGCCGGGCCTTGTCCCTTGTCGCGCCCGATCTTTCTCCCAACACGCTGGCCCGGCGGCTTTCGCCTGCCGAAGGCCAGCTGGTGGAGATCGCGCGGGCCATTTCCGAGCATCCTCACGTATTGGTCATGGACGAGCCCACGACCTCGCTATCGGGCCGTGAGATCGACCGCCTGTTCGGCGTCGTCAAGGAACTCAAGGCGAAGGGCCTCGGCATCGTCTTTGTGTCCCATTGGCTGGAAGAGGTGTTCAGGATCGCGGACCGCGTGACGGTGCTGCGTGACGGCCAACTCGTGGGCAGCAGACTCGCGGCCGAACTCGACCACGACAAGGTCATCCAAATGATGGTTGGCCGCGGGGTGCACACGGTCACGACGTCGTCCCGTGATCCCGGCCAAACGATTCTCGAGGTGAAGAACCTCACGCGCATCGGCGTTGTCGACGACGTCTCTTTTGAAGTTCGCGCCGGCGAGATCGTGACCCTGGCCGGTCTGGTTGGTGCCGGCCGCACCGAACTGGTGAATTGCATCTTCGGCGTCGATACCTACGACAGCGGCGAAATTTTGGTCGATGGTAAACCGCTCCGGCGCAACGACCCCACGGCCGCAATCGAGGCGGGGATAGGACTTGTACCCGAGGATCGCCGGCATCAAGCGCTGGTGGCGAACCTCAGCGTTGTTGCCAACGCAACTTTGGCGGTACTCGATCGGATTGCGCCAGGCGG
>JAYTZE010000821.1:0-1096 GCA_043742385.1 Ilumatobacteraceae bacterium | reverse complement strand
CCCCCTTCGTGCCGATGATGTCGATCGGCGAACTGATGACGCTCCAATCGATCAGGAAGTTGTTGAGAAAACCGAGCTTGGCGAACACGATCTTCCATGCAGAGGTGCGCACGAAGAAGCTCATCCAGAACGGAACGATCACCAGCACGAGCAACAACGCCTTCATTCGCGGCCCGGCCTTCGTGGCGATGAAGTAAGCAACCGGTAAACCCACCACGATGCACAGCAGAGTGGCCATGCCAGCAATCATCATGGTGTTGGAGAACACCTGACGGAACTGCACCGTCCAGATGTCGCGGTAGTTGTCGAAGCTCAATCGGTCGAGCCGGACACTGCCCTTCTCGTTGACGCCTGGCTTGTATCCGAAGCTGTTGATCACGACGAACAGCACCGGGATCGCGTAGAAGAATCCGTACCAGACGAATCCGGGAATGGCGAGGAGGAACTTCGGGGCGCGCAGGCGCCGCCTCATCGGCGGCGCCTGTGCGACAGCGGATTCCATGGATTAGGCGCCGGCCGCGGCCTTGACGTTGTTATAGATCTCGACCTTGCGGTTCTGAGCGCTGTTGACGATGCCGCCCTCCATGCTCTCCAACTGCTCGGGCGTGAAATAGATCATGTCGAGACGCTCCAACGCGGCATCCTTGGCCAAGACCTCGGTTCCCTTCACCGTCATGTTGTAACCGATGTACGACAGGTCGCGGAACGCAATCTCGGGCTCGAGCATCCAGTTGATCCAGGCGTAGGCGCCGTCGGGGTTCTTGGCGTCGGCCGTGATCGCATAGTGGTCCATCCAGATCTCGGTCATGGGTGAACCGAGCACCCACTTCCATGGCTCGGGATCGCCACCGGCATCGGCGATGCGCACATACGCCTGACGGGCGTCGCCATTCCATGCGGCAGACAGCACGTACGCACCCTCGGCGATCGCGGTCGACGGGTATGAGTCGAATGCCTTGACGTGTGGTGCGAACTCCTCGACCAGGAACTTCTCTGCGGCATCGAGGTCGGCCTCTTTCTCGGTGTTCCAGCTGATGCCGTTGGCCCAGAAGTACGGCCCGAGCACATTGTCGCTCGTGTCGAGCGCCGACATCTC
>JAYTZE010000820.1:0-1098 GCA_043742385.1 Ilumatobacteraceae bacterium | reverse complement strand
CCAGCAACAACGCCTCGTGGCTCGTATAGAAGTCGACCTCGTGCAAGTTGTGGTTGTTCTCGGTGTCGACGCCGCAGGCGCGCATGAATCGCAGGGCACGGTCGATCTCGGCAGCGATCTGGTCGTAGGCACGACCCTCGGGGCTGGATGCGACGAACTCTTGTGTCCAGGCATGAACCCGGCCGAGGTCGGCGAAGCCACCCTTGGTGAATGCCCGTAGCAGGTTCAGTGTCGAGGCCGACTGGTGATAGGCCTGCACCAAGCGGTCGGCCGAGGGCACCCGGGCTGCTTCGGTTGGGTTCGGGTCGTTGACGATATGGCCGCGGAATGTGGGCAGGTCGACTTCGCCGACACGCTCGAACGCAGACGATCTCGGCTTGGCGAACTGGCCGGCGATACGCCCGACCTTGACCACCGGCACGCCGAGGGAATAGGTCAGCACGACCGCCATCTGCAGGATGACGCGCAATTTCTCACGGATGTTGACCGCCGAGAACTCTTCGAAGCTCTCGGCGCAGTCACCCGCCTGCAGCAAGAACGCGTTGCCGGCGGCAACATGCCCCAAGGTGGTCTGCAGTGAGCGGGCCTCGCCGGCGAACACCAGCGGGGGATAGGAAGCGATCTGCTTCAGCGCCCGATCGAGGTCGCCATGATCTGGCCATTCCGGCTGCTGCTCAGCAGGAAACGCCTGCCAAGACGAAGGTGTCCACGCCTTTGCCACGCAGCAATGCTAACGGGCAGGCAGCTTCTCAGGCTGCCAAGATACGCACAGCGTCTTCGCGCAGACCGGCGACTGCCCGGCTGACGAGACGACGTGCAGCCTCGGCGGTGACGCCGAGGTTCTCGCCGACTTCGCGGAAGCTCTTGCGCTCGCCGTCGAGCAGTCCGAAGCGTGCCTCGATGGCGTAACGGGCCCGCTTGTCGAGGGTGCCGAGGAGCTCGTCGAGCAGCTCGCTGTCGACCATGGCCATGACGGCGTCTTCAGGGGTGCCGTCGCCGTTGGCCATGAGGTCGCCGAGGGTGGCATCGCCATCGTCGCCGATGGTCTTGTCGAGCGATACGGGCGTGGTGAGCCGATGCAGCTCGGCGTTGCCGAGG
>JAYTZE010000819.1:0-5029 GCA_043742385.1 Ilumatobacteraceae bacterium | reverse complement strand
CGACGAGCGGTGCCACCAGCGCGATCGCCGCCAGCCAGCGGGCCGGCATCAGCGCGGCAGACCCAGCACGCGTTCGCCGAGAATGTTGCGCATCACGTTGGAGGTGCCACCCATGATCGTGTACCCCGGTGCGTACATGAGACCCTGCGTCACCGGGTCCCACAGCGTGGCCTGGGCGCCAAGGGTTCGGGCGACGAACTCGGCAACACGGATCTCGTGTTCGGTACCGAAACACTTCGTGGCCGCGCTGAATCCGACTGGCGCCTGACGAAGGATTTCACGGATCACCAGCAGCCGTCCGATGCGGTAGCCGATCTCCAGCGCGGCGATCTCTTGACGCACCACCGGATCGGATCGGTCGGCATGTTCGAGGGCGTTCAGGTACAGCGCGTAGTTCGACACGAGACGATCGACGCCGCCGCGCTCATGCTCGAGTTGCTTCATCGTCTGTTTGAAGGCCGCACCCTCGACACCCACCAGGTTGAGTACCGGCACGCGCACATCGGTGTAGAACACCTCGCAGAAGTGGCGGTTGGTCGTCATGTCTTTGATGGGGCGCACCTCGATACCGGGCGTGTTCATCGGGACGATGATCTCGCTGATGCCGGCATGTGGAGGGCCCTCGGTGGAGGTGCGACAGATCAGGTAGCAGTAGTCGGCGACCTCGCCGAAGCTGGTCCAGATCTTCTGACCGTTGATCACCCAATCGTCGCCGTCACGAACCGCCGATGTCTTCAACGCGGCCAGGTCTGACCCTGCGTCGGGTTCGCTCATTCCGATGCACCACGTGGTCTCGCCCGACAAGATTCTCGGCAGGAACTCGGTTTGCTGATCGGGTCGTCCGTAGGTGATCAGTGACGGACCCATCTGCCGATCGGCGAACCAAAAGGCGGCGACCGGCGCACCGGCCTTGATCATCTCCTCGCCGACGATGAGCCGCTCGATCGGTGGACGTCCGCCGCCGCCGAACTCCTGCGGCCAGGTCATGCCGATCCAACCGTGCGCCGCCATCTCCTTGGCGAACTCCTTGGAGTAGCCGTTGATCCACGAATCGTTGTGCCGTCCGAAGCGCTCGACCGCCTCGGTGGCGACCTTTCGGGCTCGCTCGCGCAATTCGGCTTGCTCGGGCGTCCATGTGAAGTCCATCGGTCTCGATGCTAGTTGCGGGCTTCCGACGCAGCATTCCTGCGCTCCCTGCGCATCTCGCTATCCTGTACAAGTCCGATACAAGTGCGCGATGCAAGAGCGAAGGTGACTGCTGTGGCAAAGATCAAGGTCAACAATCCCATGGTCGAGATGGATGGCGACGAGATGACCCGCATCATCTGGCAGTTCATCAAAGACAAGCTGATCCTGCCCTACCTCGACATCGAACTCGACTACTACGACCTTGGTATCGAGCACCGCGACGCAACCAACGATCAGGTCACCATCGACTCGGCCAACGCCACCAAGCGGCACGGTGTCGCGGTGAAGTGCGCCACGATCACGCCCGACGAAGCCCGGGTCGAGGAGTTCGGTCTGAAGAAGATGTGGAAGAGTCCCAACGGAACCATCCGCAACATCCTCGGTGGCGTCATCTTCCGCGAGCCGATCGTGATCTCCAACATCCCTCGCCTGGTTCCAGGGTGGACCAAGCCGATCGTCATCGGCCGACATGCCCATGGCGACCAGTACAAGGCCACCGACTACAAGGTGCCCGGTGCGGGCACGGTGATGATGACATTCGTGCCTGCCGACGGCAGTGAGCCGGTCGAGATGAAGATCGCCGATTTCGGTGACGATGGCGGGGTGACCATGGGGATGTACAACTACAACGAGTCGATCCGCGACTTCGCCAGGGCATCGCTGCGCTATGGCCTGATCCGCAACTATCCCGTATACCTCAGCACCAAGAACACCATCCTCAAGGCGTACGACGGCTCGTTCAAAGACATCTTCGAAGAGGTGTACCAGACCGAGTTCAAAGCCGAGATGGATGCCGCCGGGCTGACGTACGAGCATCGCCTGATCGACGACATGGTTGCCTGCGCGATGAAGTGGGAGGGCGGGTACGTGTGGGCGTGCAAGAACTACGACGGCGATGTGCAGAGCGATACCGTCGCCCAAGGATTTGGGTCGCTCGGCCTGATGACATCGGTGCTGATGACGTCGGATGGCAAGACCGTCGAGGCTGAAGCCGCGCACGGAACAGTGACCCGCCACTATCGCGAGCACCAGAAGGGCAACAAGACCTCGACCAACCCGATTGCCTCGATCTATGCGTGGACGCAGGGATTGACCTACCGCGGCAGGATGGATGACACACCCGAGGTCGTCAAGTTCGCCCAGGCGCTCGAGAACGTGTGTGTCGAGGCGGTCGAGGCTGGCGAGATGACCAAGGATCTGGCGATACTGATTGCCAAGGATGCCCCGTTCCTGAGCACCGAGGACTTCCTCGATGCCCTCGATCAACGCCTCCACGCCACAATGGCCTGACCGTCATGCCCTGACCGTCATGCACGTCGCCATATCGAAACCGTGCTGATCTGGCGCCTCGCGGCGACGTATGGTTGCGTCGGGAGGAGGACGCTGATGGTGACGTGGGAAGCCCCGGGACCGGGTTATTGGGAACTCGATCGGTCTCACTTCGTTGGCGGCGAAACTGCACTGATTCAACACATCCAGGGACTCGCCATGCCGGCGGGTATGCGCAGGGTCTTCGCCGAACTCGGCACGCCGGCCGACACGCTCGACTGCCGTTTCGTGAATGGCTTCATGTACACCCGTTTGCGACCGCTGCTGGCGCCCGATCGGCCGGCGAAGAAACTGCCCCCGAGGTTCGTGCTGAAGGCCGTCGGCCGCTTCCATCCCGAGTTTCGCCGTCGTACGAAGGCTGCTGAGAGATCGCGCATCGAACGGCCATGGCGCAAGGTCGTTGCCGACTGGGAGCAGGGCGGGCGGGCGCTGATCGAGTCGCGCAACCTCGCCATCCAGAAGGTCGATCTCAGCGAACTCGACGACCCAACCCTCGTCCAGCACGCTCAGGACGTCGTCGAACACTGCCGAGTCAGTTGGGAGCACCACTTCTGGTTGCATGGCTATGACCTCGGGCCCATCGGGTCGTACCTCGCTGGGTGCCGGGAATGGGGTGTCGAGCCGAAGGATGCAATTCCGCTGCTCGAAGGGGCGTCGCCGTCGACCGTCGGTCCAATGCGCGTCCTGGCGCGGTTGCGAACGGCCGTCGAAAAGTCAGGACGCGTGCCGCGTGATCTCGACGGGGTGCGGGCGATCAGCACCGAAGCCGCGACTGATCTCGACCGCTATCTGGAGTACCGCGGCGCAATCATGATCAGTCGGTACGACATCGACGGCGTGACCCTGGCCGAGATCCCCGATGTCGTGTTGTCAACCATCCTGCACGGTGCCGAGCGCGCCGTTGGCGACGGTCTCCATCATCGGATCGAGGTCATCCGGTCTCGCGTTCCCGCCGCTCACCAGGAGGACTTCGACAGCCGGTTGGAGGAAGCCAGGTCGGCGATGAATCTACGCGACGACAACGGCCCGACGACCGCCGAGTGGCCACTCGGGCTCCTGCGCCTCGCCATGTTGGAAGTAGGGCGGCGTATGGTCGCCGCGGGCTGTGCCGAACAGGCTGCCGATGCGCTCGAGCTGCACCCTCACGAGATCTCGTTGCCCACGCTGACTGGACGTGGTGTGAACACTGCAGAGCTGCACCGGCGTCGCGACCACCGGCGCCAGCTCGCCACGCTCGACGCGCCGATGAGCCTCGGTGAACCCGAGCCGGCGCCACCGCTCGAACTGCTGCCGAAGCCGCTGGCCGACGTCGTTCGCATGGTGCAGATCGTCATCGAGCAGCTTGGCATGGGTGGTGCGCGCTCGACGGGTGGTCTCACGGGTGTCGGTGTTGGCGATCGCATCGTCCGGGCTCGTGCCTGCCGCGCCGATTCGCCTGAGCAGGCGATCGATCGGTTGCGTCGCGGCGATGTGTTGGTGGTGCCTTGTACAACTCCGGCCTACAACGCGGTCCTCACTTTGGCCGCGGCAATCGTGACCGCCGATGGTGGTCCGCTCAGTCACGCAGCCGTGCTCGCACGCGAGCTGGGCATCTCGGCAGTCGTGGGTGCGCGTGGCGCGCTGACCGATATCCCTGATGGTGCGTTGATCGATGTCGATCCCGTCGCGGGTGAGGTCCGACTCGTCGACGAGGCCTAATGCGCCGCAGCGGCATGTGAGACTGGGGTGATGCGTGCCGTCGTCCTTCGCTCCCATGGTGGTCCAGAGTCGCTGACGATCGAAGACGTGCCCGATGCGGCCGGCGGGCCGGAGGATGTCGTTGTGCGGGTGCGGTCGACCGCGCTCAATCGTGCCGATCTGTTGCAGGTCATGGGCCTGTACCCGAACCCGCGGCCGTCCGATCTGGAGATACCGGGATTGGAGTTCTCGGGCATCGTGGAATCGATCGGCGACCGGGTGACGATGTGGAAGCAGGGCGACGAGGTAATGGGCATCGAAGCCGGAGGCGCATACGCCGAGCTGATAGCCACCCACGAGCGTCAAGTGATGCGGGTGCCGAGCGCCGTCGGCGTGGCGGACGGTGCGGCCATCCCCGAGGTGTTCCTGACGGCGTGGGATGCACTCGTCCTGCAGGGCGGGTTGACGTCGGGTCGGTGGGCGCTGGTGCACGCCGGTGCCTCTGGCGTTGGCACCGCAAGCATTCAGATTGCCAAAGCCGTGGGTGCTCGCATCGCTGTCACGTGCTCCGCTGGCAAGATGGATCTGTGTCGTTCACTCGGTGCCGATGTGGTGCTGCAACGATCACCGGCTGCCTGGCTCGACGAGGCACAGGCCTTCGTTCCCGAAGGATTCGACACCATCCTCGACGTCGTTGGCGGCGACGAGATTGAACGCAATCTTCAAGCCGTTGCGATGCAAGGCCACATCATTCAGGTTGGCTTGATGGGCGGCAGCACGGTGCCCGTCAATGTGTACGCGCTGATGAGCCGGCGGGCGTCGTGGACCGGCACGA
>JAYTZE010000818.1:0-23059 GCA_043742385.1 Ilumatobacteraceae bacterium | reverse complement strand
CCAGCGGCAACGCACACACGGGTGGAGATCCATGACAACGACCGCTTCGTCTCCCTGGGAAGAGACGAGAGCCTGTCGATCGCGGTCAATCTCTCGGTTCGCCAGATGCTGGCCCCAGATATCGCCGGTCTGATCGGCGGCGTCCTGGAGCGCACCGGGGTGCATCCCGGCGACCTCTGCCTCGAGTGGACCGAAAGTGTGTCGACGGTCTCGGAACCGACCCGCACGACACGGCCCTGGTTGCGGCCATTGTGGCGATGGCCAGTGCACTCGACCTCCAGGTGACTGCTGAGGGCGCGATCGCCCGGCTCGTGTCCGAGGCTCATCGTTGGGAGCTTGACTGATCACGTCCCTTCGTCAGCGAAGATCGAAGACGATTCTGCCGTCGACGCCGCCAACGAGCACGCGGGCCATCGCCTCGTTGACGTCTTCGAGCCGACCTGACTCGCGCACAATCGTTGTGCGACCGTCGGCGTGAAGGTCGAAGGTCTCGGCAAGATCGACACGCGTGCCGACCAGCGAGCCGACGACTTTGATTCCTTTGAGTACTGTCTCGAAGATCGGTAGACGCATGACGTTGTCGGCTGGCAGGCCGACGAGCACGAGTGTTCCGTTGCGGCGAAGGCTTGCGAATGCCTGCTCACATGCCTGTGGCGAGGCAGCGAGCACAATGGCTGCGTCAGCGCCACCAAGGGCTTGAATCGCCTCGGCAGGGTCCTCGGTTGCTGCATTCACCATGTACGTCGCACCGAGTCCCTTGGCAACGTCGAGCTTGCTGTCGAGGACGTCGACCGCAGCGACCGTTGCGCCGGCAATATGAGCGTATTGCACTGCAAGGTGGCCGAGGCCACCGATGCCGAAGACGGCCACCAGATCCGATGACCGGGCGCCTGAAACCTTCACGGCCTTATAGGTCGTCACGCCGGCGCACGTAAGCGGTGCCGCATCGAGCGGGTCGATCGACGCTGGTACCAACCCGGCGAATGCCGCGTCGGCCACCACGTACTCGGCGAAACCGCCGTTGACGGTATAGCCCGTGTAGCGCGCGTTTGGGCAAAGTGTCTCCCATCCCGAGGCACAAGCTTCACACGCCCCACACGCCCACCCGAGCCACGGGATGGCCACCCGGTCGCCCTCACGAAGGCGCGTTACTCCAACGCCGACGCGCTCGACCAGGCCCACACCTTCGTGGCCTGGAATGAAAGGACGAGACGGCTTCACAGGCCAGTCGCCGTGCGCTGCGTGGATGTCGGTGTGGCACAGCCCCGACGTCTCGATCTTCACCAGCACCTCACCGGGACCGGGCGTGGGAATCGCCACGTCCTCAATCACCAGCGCGTGCCCGAACTCATGAACCACGGCAGCCTTCATGGCAACTCCTTCACACTCGATGTCCCACTGCATCATCCGGCCGTGGAAGACGACCAACCAGAGTCGAACGACCTGATCGTCCGGGCGGGATGGGCACTCGTCGGCGCCCGCCGAGTCAACTGCGGGGTAGTCGTTCGAGGAAGCGGAGTGCTGCCTGCGACGACTCCTGACGCCACAGATCGACGACATCGACACGGTCATCAACATCGACCTGGAGGGCGAGCGCGTCAGCCATGCCTTCGATGTGGGCGCGCTGGCGATCGAGCATGTCACCGATCTCGACGCCACAGACATCGGCGACGAGCAGTTTGAGGAGCAGTTCGCTGCGAAGGTCGCGAAAGTGGACGACGGGTATGTTCAGCCACTTGCGGAGTTGCGCACGACCGGAGCGGGTCGCGGCGAGAATGGTGCGGTTCCCCCCGGCGATCCCGGGCTCCTCACCCAGAGCGCAGATGTAGCCGCGGTTTGCGAGCTGTTCGAGCGATCGGTATGTGAGTGCGCGCGAGAGCGACCACACTCGGCCGATATCGCCGTCGGGTTTCAGCCGTGCCGCGATCGCGAACCCGTGGGTCGGACGGGCATAGAGAACGCCGAGGCAGGCCCACTCGCCGAGCAGCAGCTGTTGTTCGGTCGTCCGTGCCACGTTCAGGCGTCGTTCGAATCCGTCACCAGATCAAGAGCAAGACTGTTCATGCAGTAGCGCTGGCCGGTCGGTGCGGGCCCGTCGGGAAAGAGATGGCCGAGGTGCGATCCGCACCGTCGACAGCGCACCTCGGTGCGGATCATACCGTGGCTGACATCCTCGATCAGTTCGACGGCGTCGGCTGCTTTGGTCTGGTAGAAGCTCGGCCAGCCGCTGCCCGACTCGAACTTCGCCGTTGAATCGAACAACTCGGCTCCGCACGCAGCGCAACGGTATGTGCCGTCGGCGTGTTCGTTGACGTACTGTCCGCTCCAGGCGCGCTCTGTGCCAGCTCGACGCAACACCTCGTACTGCTCGGGCGACAGCACTTCGTGCCAGTCGGCTTCGCTGCGTTCGATCTCGGGCATCGCTCCACAGTACCAATCGGCCGCAAGGTCGCCTTGGATCAGCCGGGATCAGTTCATGCCGGATACACATCGATATCCGTGGCTTTGACCGATGCGTAGATCTCGTCACCTGGCCGCAGCTGCAGCGCATCGAGCGCGGCTGCGGTGATTTCGGCCGTCAGCGGCAGCACTCCGTCGATGCCGACCCGAATCCGATCACCGAGATGGTCGATGTCGCCGACCACTCCGCTCCACACATTGCGAGCGCTCGTACCAGCGGGTTGGCCGATTTCGAGCGAGATCGAGTTGGGTCGGATGACGGCGAATGCCGGGCCGCTCAGCTCGGCGGCGATCACCACTCGGGCGCCGCTGGGGTTGGTAAGCATGCCCTGGGCAATCGTCCCCGAGACGAGGTTCACTCCGACCAGGTCGGCGACATAGCGGGAACGGGGGTGCGCGCTGACCTCGGCGAGGGTGCCCGCCTGCACGATCTGCCCAGCGTCGATAATGGCCACGCGGTCGGCAAGCGCGTACGCATCGACAGGGTCGTGAGTAACCAGAATGCGCATGCCATCAAAGGTTTCCAAGTGACGAAACAGATCCCTTCGCACGATGCTGCGCGTGCCGGCATCCAGCGCAGCAAGCGGCTCGTCGAGCAGCAGCAGTCGTGGGTTGGTTGCCAACGCGCGGGCAAGCGCCGCACGTTGCGCCTGTCCGCCAGATAGGGCCCGCGGCCTCAGCGTGGCGTACTCGCCGAGCCCGACGCGGTCAATCCACTGGCGAGCGATACTGCGTGCTTGTGACTTCGGGGTCTTTCTGGCGCGGAGCCCGTACGCAACATTCTCGAGCACGGTCATGTGATCGAAGAGCAAATAGTTCTGGTACACCAACCCGATCGATCGTTGCTCGGGTTCGACCCACGTATCGCTCGACGGATCGTCGACGGCCATGTTGTCGATGGTGATCCAGCCCGTGTCGATTGGCGCAAGTCCGGCCAGACAACGCAGCACTGTGGTCTTGCCGGAACCGTTCGGGCCGAGCAAGGCGACCAACTCTCCTGCCTTGACATCGAGTTGTACCCGAAGGTCGAGGGTACCGAGTTGCAGCTGGATCGATGCCGACAAGCTCACGCGAGCACCGTCCGGTGGGTGTCGTGCTGGCCGAGCCAGCGGTCCCGAAGCCCAACCAGCACGCCGAACGAAATCGCGATGAGCAACAGCGCCAGCACGACCGCCTCCTCCGGGTTGACCTCCAACGCGAGGTACACGGCCAGCGGCATCGTCTGTGTGGTTCCCGGAAAGTTGCCAGCGAATGTGATCGTCGCACCGAACTCCCCCAACGCCCTCGCCCACGCGAGCACTGCACCCGCAACCAGCGCCGGTCGAATGGTCGGCAATGTGACCCGCCAAAATGTGTACCAGCGCGACCCACCGAGGGTGCGTGAAGCATCCTCATACCGACTGTCGAGTTGGCGCAACGCTGCCTCAACCGTGATCACCAGGAACGGCATCGCCACGAACGTCTGAGCAACCACTACGCCGGCGGTCGTGAACGGCAATCGAAAATCGAACCAGCGATCCAGGTATTGCCCGACGAGACCACGCCGCCCGAGCGCGAAGAACAGCGCAACGCCGCCGACGACCGGTGGCAACACCATGGACAGCGTGCACAGGGCACGCACGACACCTCGGCCGGGAAACTCGACGCGTGCGAGCATCCAGGCCAGCGGAACGCCGAAGGTGATCGACAACAGCGTCGCCCACAGCGAACAGATCATCGACAGGCGCAGCGCTGTCAGCGCGCTGTCCTCGGTCAGGTAGCTCCACACGCTCGTCCACGGGGCCCGCCACAGCAGGCCGACCAGCGGAAGCGCGAAGAAGACAACGGCGATACCGGCAAGCACCAGCACCGGGACAGGCAGCGCGACGCGCCTGCCCGGGCGACGAGTCACGGCGCGAGGAAGCCGTACGAGGCGAGAATCTTCTGACCAGCGTCGCCAACAACGAAATCGACGAATGCCCGAGCACCGTCGGCGTTGAGAGCATCCTTGGTCACCGCCATAGGGTACTCAGCGACTACGTTGATGTCGGCGGGGATGTCGACGCCTGCGGCATCGGCACCAGCCGCTTGCACGTCGGTGCTGTAGACGATTCCAGCATCTGCTTCGCCCAGTGTCACCTTGGTCACTACCGCCTTGACGTTCTCTTCGAGCGACTTCGGCGTCACCGTCACGGCTGCGTTCTCGAACAAGGTGGTTGCGTACTTGCCGCACGGCACCTCGGGCGCACAGGTCACCACGATCAGATCCGGATTGGCGAGATCGGCCACAGTGGTGATCCTCTTAGGATTCCCTGGGCCGACGATGATCTGCAACAGGTTGTTCGCGAACACCACCGGGTCAGTCGCATTGTTACCGGTATCGGTCAACTTCGCCATGTTGCCGAGATCAGCAGAGGCGAAGACATCGGCCGGCGCACCCTCACCAATCTGCGTCACCAGTTCGGACGACGCTGCAAAGTTCAACATCACCTTCGCCTCGGGAAACTCGACCATGAACGCATCGCCGATCTCAGTGAACGCCGCTGTCAACGATGCCGCCGCGAACACCGTTACATCACCAGAAACCGTTGGCACCGTCGTCGAAGTCGACTCGGAATCGTCTGCGCACGATGCACCGACGAACCCCAACACGACCACCGATGAAACGAGAAGTCGAACAGTTCTTTCCATGAGTTCATAATAGTCATTTGATGACTAACGAAACGTCACCGGCTGACCAAACCCTCATGAGGGCGGTAGCCGACTGCCAACTGTCCAAGAACGATGGCTTGACAGGCACCGGTTCTCGGCGGCGTGTAACACCCCTCTGTCATAGTGGAAACCATGAGGTCAGAGGAGGTGCAGTGCCTGGTTGGGCGGCTGGCAGCGGTTGATGCTGACTGTGCTGATTGGGGTGTGCTCAAAGCGGCTGTGGAGGATCTGCGGCGGCTGAAGTCATGGGTCGAAGGCCGCGAAGTCGCCCTCGCCCGCTCGGTCGCGGCGGTGTCGTCGTTCCCCGAGAAATCTCTGGCCGAAGCCGGCAACATCTCGTTGCGACACGGTGGACGGCTGCTCAAGCGCGCTGAGACCGCCGGGGCCGTGCCCGCGTTTGGAACGTCGTTGGATGCCGGTCGGGTCTCGGGCGAACACGTTGACGTCTTGACCCGTGCGTTGCGCGAGCTGGAACCTGCTGCGCGAGGCAAGCTGATCGATCAAGGCGAGCATCTGGTGAAGCTGGCCGAACACTCCACAGCGGATGAGTTCGCCCGAAGCGTTCGGGAAGAGGCGAGGCGGGTGCGGGCCGATGGTGACGGGCTCGAGCGATTGGAGCGGCAGCGTCGTGCGATCCGTTGCAACAGCTGGACAGACAAAGAGACTGGCATGGGTCGCTGGTCGGTCACGTTGGATCCGGCGACGTGGTTGTCATTGGAGGGCCGGCTCGACGCGCAAGTCGAAGCGATGTTCCACGATGCCCATCCCGAGGGGTGCCCCACGGATCCGTTCGAGAAGCAGTCCTTCCTGCGTGCCCATGCCTTGTTGGCCTTGCTGAATGGCGAGCGGTTTGGGGTCGGGCGTCCGGAGATCGTGGTCGTCGAGGACTTCACCAACCCACAGCCGGACGGCCGCCCGACACTCGATTGGGGCGCCGACGTCGATCTTCCCCCCGAGTTCTTGGCAGCGGTACGGCCAACGGCAAGTGTGTATTCGATCAAGGTCCGCAACGGGGTCGTCATCGACGCCCCGGGCAGGTTGAACCTCGGTCGCACCACACGGTTGGCGAACCGGGCCCAACGACGGGCCCTGCGTGGGTTGTATGCGACCTGTGCGATCCCCGGCTGCTGCGTGCGTTACAGCCGCACCAAGTTGCATCACATCATCTGGTGGCGCCACGGCGGCCGCACCGATCTCGAGAATCTGTTGCCGATCTGCGAGATCCACCATCAGAGGATCCACAACAATGGCTGGCTCATCACCCTCGGTCCCAGCCGGGCACTGACCATCACATTCCCCGACGGATCCATCATGACCACCGGCCCACCCAAACGGGACGCGGCATGACGAGATGCAAATCCTTGGGCGAGTCGTTGGGCGACGGTGATCCGTGGCTACCAGGTGACCTCGTCGCAGCCGTGATGATCCTCTGGTTCGACCTGCAATGTGGCGTGGGTGATGCCGTGTCGATCGGCCAAGAGGTGGCGGGCTTGGTCGAGCACGGCATGCGAGTCGGCGCCGGCGGCAACCATCAGGTGGGCAGTCGCAACTTCCATCTCCGAGGTCAGTGTCCATACGTGAATGTCGTGCACATCGACAACGCCGGTGATTGTTTCGAGCTCGCGCTGCAGCGCTGGGATGTCGAGTCGGGCCGGCGCAGCTTGAACCAGGACGAGCAGCGCCTCACGCCCGAGCCGCCACGCCCGGGGCAGGATGAAGATGCCGATCACGGCACCGATCACAGGATCAACCCACGTCCAGCCCGTGATGCCCCACACCACTGCAGCGGCAATCACACCCACCGATCCGAGGGTGTCCGAAACAACCTCGAGGTACGCGCCGCGCATGTTGAGGCTCGCCTTCGCTCCGGCGCGCAGCAGAAAGAATGCGATCACGTTGACGGCGAGCCCGACAACACCAACCACGAGGACAGGAGTCGACGCAACCTCGGGCGCGTCATGGAGCCGGCCCGCCGCCTTGAACAGCACATAGCCGGCGACCGCAAACAGCAGCACGGCATTCAGCAAGGCCGCCAGGATCTCGAGTCGATACAGCCCGAACGTGCGCTGCGGATGCGCCCTCGCAGTTGACGCCGCCTGAATAGCTGCCAACGCCATCCCGAGGCCGAGCGCGTCGGTGGCCATGTGCCCGGCGTCCGACAACAGTGCCAACGAATCTGTCACGACACCGACGGCGACCTGAACGACCAGGAATGCAACGATCAAGGCGAACGAGATCACGAGCGGCTTGACGTGCCGCGCACCTGCTCTCAGCACGGCCGCCCCGTGATCATGACCGTGCTCAGCACTCATGTCTGCCTACTCGTAGCGGACACCCTGGCGGTCGAGTTCTTTCTGGATGGCATGAATATCGACGACGTCGAGATCGACGTTGGCGTGTATCGAGAGCGCCGCTGCGATACCCGCACCTTGACCCAATACCGCACAACACGACATGTTACGGGTCGAGGCGTGCGACACTCGGTCGCCGCCCGACGACCTGCCCGCGACCAACAGGTTGCGCACACCTTTCGGGACCAGGTTGCGGTATGGGATCTGGAAGTAGCGACCAGTCGTCGGCAGGACCAAAATGCCGTAGCCGTCGATGAACTCCGGGTAGATCCCGATGGCATCCTCGAACCGGCCTTGATCACGTACGTCACGCTCGGTCATGTTGTACACCGCATCGATCTTTCGCGTGTCGCGAATCCCCAATGTCATACCGAAATTTCGCAGCCGTGCTCTCTCACAGCCGGGCGTGTACCGCCTCAATGCCTCGATGGCGTGCATTGCCTGGCGGCGCCCTTCGATCTCGCCTCGCGTCAGATCGTCGGGATCGGTGCCGTCGATCCCGTCCATGTGAACGAGATTCATGTACGTGAGTTCACCGGTGTCGTGAATGGCCCCCCATGTCCCGGCCAGTGTCGACAACGTCGACGGGATCAGCCCGTCTGCGATTGCCTGCTCGAAAGGACGCTTGAGGAATGGGGAGAACATGTCGTCCTCCTTGCCACCTGTTTCGATGTTCCATTCCCCACCCCCTGCCCAATCCTTGTATGTCTGCGGGTCGGCCTTGATGCCGTCGATGAACGCCTTCTTGTCGACCCCTGCGAGGTGGAACATGACCGACGCGGCCATCATCTCTTCCTTCGGTGTGCGGAAGGTGGGTGCGCCCGCGCGGTGCGCCACGTCGGCGTCGCCGCTTGCGTCGATCACCCTGCCCGCGCGGATGGCTTCACGACCCGCCTTCGACTCGGTGATGATGCCGGTGATCACGTCGCCATTCATGATCGGCGCGACGAACGTTCGGTGGAGCATGCCGCGCATGCCCGCCTCGTCGACCAACGTATCCGCAACGAGCTTGAACCCTTCTGCGTCGAGCTCGAATGACAGTGACTGACTCTCGGGCACGGCGGCACCCATTTCGTGAGCGCGAGTCTCGAACTCGCGCCCGATGCCGTTGGCCTCGATCGTCTGCTCGTGGCGATACCAGGCCATCCCTTCCACACCGACCGCAGTGATGTTTCCCCCGTAGCAGCCGAAGCGCTCCACTAGGGTCACGTCGACCCCCGCGCGCGCGGCGGCGAGCGCAGCGGCGAGCCCGGCGGGGCCGGAACCCACCACGAGCACGTCGGTCTCGTGGATGACATCGATCTGGCGGGCGGGCTCAGTGATGAAGCCGAGTGTGCGGCGGCCAGACGGAGCGGTCCCAGAGGCAGCGGTCATGGTGAACCTAGTCGTCGCCTGCGGTGCCTGGCAGCTGAACGACAGCTAGTTCGCCGCTGACGTCGAGATTCCTGCGGTAACGCGCAGCACCCTTGTGCTCTGGAAGCCAGCCTGTGATCACGTAGTTGACGCGTTCACCGATGTTGACGGCGTGATCGCCGATGCGTTCGTAGAAGCGGGCAACGACGGCCAACTGAACGGCCACCTGTACCTCGATTCGACCCGCAGCGTGGCTCTCGAAGATGGCCTGCACGAACTGGCGTTGCAGGTCGTCGAGATACGAGTCCATGTCGTCGATGGCCGCCGCCTTCGCCCCGTCATTCTCGACGAACGACTCGATCGCGGACGTGTACAGCTGCTGCGCCTGCTCGCTCATCCGGCTGATGATCCCGCGCAGCTTCGGGTCCAGTTCGTGGCCGTAGATCCGCCGAGCCGCCTTGCAGATGTTGACGAGCAAGTCAGCGGATCTCTCCACTTCAGCGATCATCTTGAGCAGCGCGACGAGCTGACGGAGATCGCCCGCCACCGGCGCCTGAAGTGTCATGATCCGCAGGCAATGCTCCTCGAGATCGAGCGTTCTTGCGTCGATCTCGTCGTCGCCGCGAATGATGAGGTCGGCGCCCTCGAGATCGCCGTCGAGCAGGACCGCCGTCGCTCGCGGGATGAGCTCGGTTACCGACGCAGCAACGCGGACCAGTTCGGAGCGGGCATGTTCGAGGTCCTCGCGAAACTTCCTGCGGAGTTCGTCGCTCACCCGAATCGCCCGGTCACATACGCCTCGGTACGTGGGTCTGCGGGCGTCGAGAACATCTTGGTGGTACGTCCGTACTCCACCAGGAGACCCGTGCGTCGATCGCTGGCCTCGTTCACCTCGGTGGTGAAGAAGGCAACGCGATCACTGACGCGAGCGGCTTGCTGCATGTTGTGCGTCACGATCACGATCGTATATTTCGACTTGATCTCCTGCATGAGGTCTTCGATTCGAGACGTTGCGATCGGGTCGAGCGCCGAACAAGGCTCGTCCATCAGCAGCACCTCTGGCTCGATGGCAATCGCCCTTGCGATGCACAGCCGCTGCTGCTGACCGCCGGACAGGCTCAAGCCCGAGGCCTGCAGGCGATCCTTGACTTCGTCCCAGAGTGCCGCACTGCGTAGCGACCGCTCGACAATCTCATTGAGGTCGCTCTTACGGCGAACCCCATTGCCCTTTGGCCCGTAGGCGACGTTCTCCCAGATGCTCTTCGGGAACGGGTTCGGCTTTTGAAAGACCATCCCAATTCTCCGACGCACTTCTGGCGCGTCGGCCTCACTGCCATACAGATCGATGCCGTGATAGGAGACCTCGCCGGCGACCCGAGCGCCCTCGATCAGATCGTTCATTCGGTTGAAGCAGCGCAAGACCGTCGACTTCCCGCAGCCCGACGGCCCAATGAACGCGGTGATCTCGTTTTGACGGATGGCCAGATTGACGTCGCGCACGGCCCTGAACTCGCCGTAGAAGACCTCGAGGTCGCGGGTCAGCAGGACGGTCGGCGACGGTTGCGTCTCGTTCGTCGTTTCGGTTGACGATTTCGGCGCCACAGCGATTCTTGAGGTTACAACGTCGTGTGTTGTGGACATGTCGTCTCTCTCCACTGGGTCACCAGCGTTGCTGGAATCGATTGCGAATGAAAATGGCAGTGCCGTTGAGGGCCAACAGAACGACCATCAACACGATGATCGCGGCGGCCGCAACTTGCCGTAGCTCATCGGTCGGACTGGTGGAGTAGTTGTAGATGAGCAGCGGCACGGTGGTGTAGCGCGAATCGAGCCCAGACGGGTTCCTGGTGAGGAAGGTCAGGCCCCCAAGTAGCAGCAGTGGAGCCGTCTCGCCGAGTGCGCGGCTGACGGCCAGGATGCTGCCCGTGGCGATGCCGGCGGCCGCTGAGGGCAACACCTGTTTGCGGATGGTCTGCCAACGGGTGAGACCCAAGGCCAACGAGACAGTGCGCAGCGAGCCAGGTACGGCGCGAATCGCCTCCCGGGAGGCGATGATCACCGTCGGCAGCACGACGAGCGCCAGGATGAGGCCCGCTGTGGCCACCGTAGGACCCCACTGTAGCGGGCCGCGCGCGATGAACGCGAGCCCGACGATGCCGTAGACGATCGACGGGACGGCAGCCAGGTTCTGGATGTTGACCTCGATCAATCGGTTGTACCACCGGCCCTTCTTGGCGAACTCCTCGAGGTAGATCGCTGTTGCGATTCCGAGCGGAAGGGTCACCACCGCGCAAAAACCCGTCACCCACAAGGTTCCGAAGATGCCCGACTGGATGCCTGCACGCGCCGGGCGCTCCGATGGCTGGTTCTTCAAGATGGCAGTGCCGATCTTGTCGCCGCCATCCATCCATGTTCGGACGAGCACTGCCAGCAACGATCCGAGGGCAAGTCCGATTGTTGCGTAGAGGAACAGACGGAACAACACATCGCGGAGCTGTCGTCCGGTCGAGACCTGATTGACCAGGATGATGGATCGATCGACGGCGGGTTCGTCGTCGCGCACGTCGACGCTCATTCGTACACCTCGCGAAACCGGCGAACGACTCGGATGCTGAAGATGTTGAGGATCAGCGTCACCACGAAAAGGTAGGCGCCCACCGCGAAGATGGTCTTGTAGCCAGTTGATCCGGTCGCCAGGTCACCACTACCGGCACTCCCGATGAACGCTGTCATCGTCTCCATCCCCTTGCCCGGATTCTTGCTGATGTTCGGTTGCGCACCGGACGCCAGGATCGCGATCATGGTTTCTCCGACGGCACGCGAGATCGCCAGGACCGTCGCCGCGACGATGCCGGAAATGGCCGCTTTGAACACGACCCTCGTACACACCTCGCGCTTCGAACTGCCCAATGCATAGGCGCCCTGGCGCAGTGAATGCGGCACGGCCGCCATCGCGTCCTCGCTGAGCGACGCCACGATGGGAAGGATCATGATGCCTGTCACGATGCCTGCGCCGAGCGCGCTGTACGCACCCACGTCGCCGATCGGCCAGAAACGCTTCACCAGCTTCGGGTTGACGAAGTTGAGAGCGAAGAAGCCAAACACGATGGTTGGGACACCCGCGAGTAGTTCGAGGATCGGCTTGACGATTTTGCGGACGCGAGGTCGGGCGTACTCGCTCATGTAGAAGGCCGCACCCAAACCGGCGGGCACCGCAATGAGGATCGCGATGAACGTGACCCACAACGTGCCGAGCACGATCGGCCACACACCGAATCTGGCAGGTTCGAACAGTGGTGCCCACCGGGTCGATGTAAAGAACTCCTTGATCGACACCACGCTGAAGAACTCCCGAGTCGGTTCGAACAACGACAGCACGATCAACGCCGTCGTCACCACCGACAAGGCGGCAGCAGTACCGAGCACAGCTTTCGCCACGACCTCGGTATGTTGACGCCGCCTCAGGGCACCCGTGGCTCGAAGGCTCACGGGTGCCCCTGTGCTGGACGAGACTGCAGTCATGGACACGTTTTAGCGCAGCTCAGCCCTGCAGCACTTCAGCAAGTTCTGTTGCCTGCTCCGCCTTCTGGTCATCGGACAGAGCGACGAACAAGGCTTCCTCGGAAAGGCTGTCCTGGTTCGCGACGTAGAAGTTGACAAAGGCCTTGACCTCCGCGCGCTCGGCCGAGGCCTTCTTGACGTAGACCAACAATGGTCGTGCCAGCGGCGTGTAGGTCCCGTCGAACACCGTCTCAGCCGACGGAGCGACACAACCGCTACCTCCGTCGACCTCAACCGGCTTGACCTTGTCAAGGTTCGTTTCGAGGTAGCTGAATCCGAAGTATCCGATGGCACCCGTGTCACCGTTCACACCCGTCACCGTGACGTTGTCGTCCTCGGTCGGGTTGTAGTCGGTGCGGCTTGCCTTCGCCTTGCCGTTGATCTCCTCGGTGAAGTAGTCGAAGGTTCCACTGTCGGTTCCAGCACCGAACAACGTCAGCGCCAGGTCGGGAAACGCTGGGTCGATCTGATTCCAGTTGTTGATCGTGCCTTCAGCCGCTGGCTCCCACATCGTCTTCAGCTGTTCGACGGTCAGACATGTCGCCCAATCGTTCTCGAGGTTCACCACGACCGACAAGGCATCGTTGGCAACCAAGACCTCGTAGAACTCGACTCCGTTGGCCGTGCAGGCCTCGATCTCGGTGTCCTTGATCGGACGCGACGCATTGGAGATATCTGTCTCACCTGCGCAGAACTTCTCGAAACCGCCGCCTGTACCTGACGTACCAACGGCGACTGTCACCCCACCGTTGGCGTCCTGGAACGACTCGGCGGTCAACTTCATGAGCGGAGCAACGGTGCTCGAGCCATCGATGGCGATGTCCCCACTGAGATCTGCAGGAGCGTCTGTGGCAGGTGCTTCGGCCGCTGTGGTGGTCGGCTCGCCGGCAGCGGTTGGCTCTGCCGATGTCGCGGCGGGTGCATCCGTTGCCGTGCTGGAGTCGGTGTCGTCGCCGCAAGCTGTGGCGACTAGTGCCATTGAGATGAAGGCGGCGAGCACGAATCGCCGTTTAGTTGTGTTCACGTGTGAGGTCTCCTGTGCGTTGAGTTGAGCAACAGGCGGTGACGGTAAAGGAGGCAAGTGACGCCGAACCCTCGTCAAGGTGAACGGAAGCCGAACAATCGCCCAACGGAGTATGGCCTGCACGGATACGGCCATACCGTCAGGTGGACGCGGCATCGCCCACCACCGGTGTATGCCGGTGGTGGGCAATTCGGCTGAGCAGGGTTCTATGCGGTCAATGCCGGAAGAGGGTTGGCCGAAACGGCTGGCGTCAAGCGGCTGCCGGCCGGCACCGGGAACGGGAAACCAAGCGACACAAGGCGACCCCCGACCCGATTCTGCGCCTGACAATTCGTCACGCAGTTCGTCGGAGGATTGGCGACCTCGGTTGCATCCTCGCCGGTGACGAATCCCATTCGACCACCACTGGCGACATCCCAAACGGACACGCTGCCGCAGTGGGCAACGCTCGGGTTGATTGGAGTCGCCGTGTTGCAATCGGTCTGCCTGATTCGGGTAGCGACCTGCGCGCTGTCACGAGCGACAAACTTGCTGGACACTCCGTTGCCGATGTTCACACGCGTGGTGACCTGCACACAGAACCGGCTGGGCGGCCCGGTCGTGACGCTGGTGCAGTCGTCGCCCAGGAACTGGCCGACTCGAGCCCGGAAGTTCGGGTTGTCGTAATAGAACGGGGTTACCGCTCCGGCGTTCTGAGCCAGGGTGTGCACAATCCGTGTGCGAGTACCGTCGCCGCGCTCCACTTCCATCTGGAAAATGCCACCAGCGGCGCAATCCTTGGACTGGATCTTCATCGATAGCCCCGGACCCGTGCGCGAGATCACCAGGTCGCCTTCGCCCATCTCAACGGAAACTCCGCTCGTCAAGCTCAGGCCGCGATGGTCTGGAAGCTTGCTGGCGAACACGGGCGTCCGCACGCCCCCCGTCATGTCGAGCGGATTCGGCGCGCCTGTGAAGGCGTAGTCGAACACGGCAAAGTTGGCGAGACCAACGTCGAACTCGTTGTAGAGCCCTCGTACGCCAAACTTTGTGCCCGCACCAAAGCTGGCGGCCGGGATGGTCTGCTGGACTGCCCCGGAGGCGATCACTGCGTTCGTCGTGAGGTTGACGAGCTCGTACCCGCCCCCCTGACAGCCGTCGGACTTCGCAGCCTGAACCGGGCCGGCGAGGGATGGCACGAAGAGTGGTGTGAGTGCCACCGCGGCGAATGCGGTGATGAGACACGGACGCGTAAAGCATCGTGAGCGAGTAGTCATTGGACTTCCCCTTTCATTTCGTTAGGGAAGCCTTGCCCGGTCAGCCCGCCATCACCCTCGCGCTTTAGTGCTAGCACTATCTCGCAAGGACGTAGGCCCACGTCGGCGCTGAACGGTTCAGGACTGCGCTGCCGAGTACGGCAGCCAACATCCTGACTCAAAGTCGTAGAGCTTGCAGGCCCGCGTCGTGACGATGTACTGGCGGATCGACAACCGCGACGAATGCACCGTCTGCGGATACGCGGCGGAAATTGCCGCCGCGGCGCGAGGCAGTTGGTCGAAGCGAATACGGGCATCGACGTGGTGGGGTACGTGGACGAAGATGTTGTGGAACCACAGTTGGTTCATGACGCGGGGAATGCGCAGAATGGTGGTGGAGTCCATCTGCCCCTTGAACTGTGTCCACTCCCGCCGCGTCCACCACCGAATGTCGGGTGAGACGTGATGCACGTAGACGGTCCAGCCGATGATGTGCAGAAAGAGCAGGAATGGCACCACGAACAGCTTGAACGGGAGCCATAGCGCCCCGACCCAACCACTCGTGATCGCTCCCATGAGTGCCGTTACGCCCACGACCGCGACGATCAGCGACCCGAGTGTGATCTTGTCGCGCACGATTGCCCCGTGGCGTTTACCTGGCGCGTTGAATCGCCACATCTTCTCCCACCACACAGTGCGCATGAAGTAGGCACCGGAACCGAGCCATGACCACTCCAAACGGTGCCGCAGCCGAGCGAGCCGGCCGAGCGCTCGATACTCGTCGGTCGTGAGCGGGTGCCACACGAAGTCGAATCCCTGCCGTGTCGTGTACCCGTGGTGGATGCGGTTGTGGCCGAGGTCCCATGCGGCCTCGACATGCGCGCTCGGTGCCATGCACAGCTGAGCGACAGCCCGGTTCATGCGATGCGAATCCAAGAGTGCGCCGTGCGAGGCATCGTGACCGAGCACAAAGAGTCCGGCCACGCCGAGCCCTGCGAGCGGCCACAGCACCACCAGCGCCCACCACCGATCTGTCAGAGCCAGCCCAACCACCGGGACCACGTAGAGGACGGTGGCTCGAAGCAGGGCGCGCACTGCAACAGGAGTTGGCCGTTCGTAACACGAGGGCGGGATCATTGCCCGCACGTCGTTGAGCGAGTCGGTGCGGGAACGAGGTTGGGTGGTGGCCTCGCTGCTCATCGGTGCACGATCCTAGGCGACCTTCCTACCGGTCGGTAGGGCCTTGTGGCCCTGCTGTGCTTCAGCATTGCGGAGCTGGGCAGATACGGGTACTTTCGGCCAGGTGAAAACCTCTCTCGACGCCCACGGCAACGCGATGACGGGAGACACCGACACGATCGATGTGTACGACCGCGCCCTCGATCGCTTCGTGCGGTTCCATCCCGATGTCGTCCATCTGGCCGGCGAGCTCACGGCTTCCGACGCTCCTGCACCGATGTCATTGGCGCTCATGGCCTACCTAAACCTGATGAGCACCGACGCCAACGATCTGGAAGCCGTGCGACCACTCTGGCACGCACTGTCGCAGACCCACGCAAACGAGCGCGAGCAGGGACACTGTGCCGCGATCGGTGACTGGCTGCACGGGAATTGGCACGAAGCTTCCAGTCGCCTCGACGACCTGCTCAGCCGCTGGCCGACCGATCTGCTCGCACTCATGCTCGGTCATCAACTCGACTTCTTTCTGGGCGATGCCCAGAATCTGCGCGACCGGCCGATCCGGTCGCTGCGCGAGTTCGAGCCCGACCATCCTCACGTCGAGTTCGTCCGTGGGATGTCAGCGTTCGGACTCGAGGAATCGGGTCACTACGGCCAGGCCCTCGACGCCGGCCTCGCCGCAGTCGATGCAAATCCTGACGATGTGTGGGGCATCCATGCCGTCGTGCACACCTACGAGATGCAAGGCCGGGTCGACGAAGGTATCGGGTTCCTTTCCTCCGACAGCACCCACTGGGAGAGCGGCAACCTGTTCACGGTGCACAACTGGTGGCACCTGGCCCTCTACAACCTCGAGGCCGGACGACCCGAGCGATCGCTGGCCATCTACGACGCCGAGATTCATCACGTCGGTTCGGCCGGCGTTCCCATCGAGATGCTCGATGCCAGCGCCCTGTTGTGGCGGCTGTTGCTCGACGGTGTCGATACCGGCGATAGGTTCGCATCGCTGGCCGACGCATGGTCAGCCAAGGTTGCCGGCGACCCGTGGTATGCGTTCAACGACCTCCACGCTGTGATGGCCTTCGCCGGGGCCGACCGCCGCGAAGACATCCGATCGCTGATCGAAACCCAACAACGATGGATCGAGACGGCGCACGGCAGCAATGCCAGGATGGCCGCCGAGATCGGCTTGCCGGCATGTCGTGCGGTGATGGCGTTCGTCGAGAACCGTGACGACGACGCGATTGCCGAGCTGATGCCGATTCGGCGCACGCTCAATCACTTCGGTGGCTCGCATGCGCAGCGCGACGCACTCCAGCGCACCCTGCTCGAGTCAGCGCTCAGGGCTGGTCGCTACGAACTGGCGCGAGCTCTTACCTCCGAGCGACTCGGGGTGCGCGAATCGAGCGTGTACGGCTGGAGCCAACGCGCCCGAGCCCTCCGTGGCCTTGGCGATTCCGCCGCTGCCGAAACTGCGGACCAACGCGCCGCGGCCTTTCGAGCAGGAATCCTCGTGGGATAGGGCGATATAGGATCCGACCGTATGCAGCTGTCGCCCCACGAGCAAGAACGCCTGCTTGTGCATGTTGCAGCCGAGGTGGCCGCGAAGCGCCGCTCGCGTGGCTTGAAGTTGAACTACCCCGAGACGGCGCAGTATTGACGTCGTGGGTGTACGAGACCGATCTGGCTCCATTTGTGCATGCCGACCTCGGCGTCATGGATCGCGATGCGAGGTCGCGACGCGGCGAGTTGCCGATCGCGTTCACCTCGCTCGTCGCACCCGGAGGCGCCGACGCCATTGCCGACTGGGTTCTGGCGCAGCTGGTCAGCTGGCGCACGGCCGGCACCCACCCGACGCCGATTTCGTGATCGACGCCGTGACCGACATCGAGATCGGGCTCGACCGCCGCGGGTACACAGTGGTGCGACGCATGCGTTGCGAGGTGCCGTTGCTGGTGCGAGTGATCGGCACCTGCGGCCCAACGCTCGGCTTTGCGATGGTCAACGGTGCGGCAGGTCCCTCGGTGGAGACCGGCTCCGATTCCGGCTCGAGGTTGGCCCCGGCTCCAGCGTGTCCGTGCGCTCGGTCGCCGCCGCCATGGCCCAGCCGGGGCCCCGAGGCGAGGCGTCCGAACTCGCTGTCACCTCGTGGTCGGCGACGACGCAACGCTCGATTGGCATCCACAGCCGACGGTCAGTGTGGTGGGCAGCGATCACCGCGTATCGATGCGAGTTTCGGCGCCGCGCTCGTCGACTGTCAGCCTGCGCGAGGGTGTGTCGCTCGGCCGCCAAGGCGAGCAGCCCGGACGGTTCGCCTTGCATGAACGCGTCATGATCGACGGGATCGCCGTGCTCGACCACGAAACAGTGTTTGCCCCGGGATTGCTCATAGGGCCTGGTGCCAATGGTCGCGGCCGAAGGATGAGCACCGAAGTCGTGATCGGCTCGCTGCTGCCTGCCGCCAACGTCGATGTGACCGACACTTGCCTGCGCTCCACGGTTCACCTGTCGCCGCGCTGCGCTCTGGTGACGACGCGCACACTCTGAGCGTCCACAGGTGGCGGTCAGCCACGAGATCCGCAGAGTGTTCCACCTCCTCGACGAGGGCCGGGCTGTGGTCGATACGGTCCGGACGCGCGCTACATGGATCGATTTGTGGATCGACAGGTGAGCCTGTCAGCACAGGTCGGAACAACGTCGTCTCCTGGCGAGCAGATCAGGTAGTTCTGGCGTCAAGGAGCATCAGCGTCAGCTCATTGAGCAGCGGTCGTTCTATGAGCTGACGCTCAGTGTCACCGTCGCTGAACTGGGCAGCCCCAGAAGGATACGTGCGGTTCTGGGGCTGTCCAAGTTCGTCGTTGAGCCCTCGCCCGGGTGCGCTACCAGCGCCGATTGCTCGCTCGTCGCTCTCGACGAAAGCACTCTCGACAGCGCAGAACTGCGGATACACGGGTGATGAGTGGAGCACCCGTCGAGCGTCGATTGCACTCAGTTCGGTCTCAGCTCGGCAGGCTGGCCTCAATGGTTGCCACGAGGGTGGAATCCTCGGGAGTCACGGTCGGAGAAAACCTGGTGACGGTTCCGTCAGGAGCGATCAGGAACTTCTCGAAGTTCCAGCGAATGTCGCCGGTGTGACCCTCGGCATCGGCCGTCGCTGTCAGGGCCGAGTAGATCGGGTGTCGATCGTCGCCGTTGACGTCGATCTTCTCCATCAGCGGAAATGTCACGCCGTAGTTCGTGGAGCAGAACGTCTCGATCTCGTCGGGTGATCCCGGCTCTTGAGCGCCGAACTGGTTGCACGGGAATCCGACCACGGTGAATCCGCGATCGGAGTACTTCTCGTGCAGCGCCTCGAGGCCTGTGTATTGCGGTGTGAGGCCGCATTTCGAGGCGACGTTGACAGCAAGGATGGACTTGCCGTCGAATGCCGCTAGGGACGACTCGTCGCCGCGGAGTGTGTGGATGGGCTCGGTCAGAATCGACATGGACCATCTCTTATCGCGAACGAGCGTTCACAGCGAAGTTCCACACGTCATCATCCAGGTCGTGGCGCAGCGAACGGCGAAGTCGAGACCCCGCCGACGCGATTCGGCCGATGTGATGAACGGCATGTGCGGCGGTCACCGGGAGACCAGGCGATGCACCGTCGGCGAGGTTGTTCCAGTAGATCGCCCATGTCGACGCGATCCGTGGTGCGACAAGCGGAGCAGTAAGGGTGGCCGAGAGACGGGCGATCTGTCGAGGACGACGAACGAGGCTCGCGTGCACAGCAGTGGTGACCGAAGTCCATCGGCCATAGGTGTCGTCGACCCATCGGCGATACGTGCCGGCGGCGGCCCCCGGCTGGTCGAGGATGGCACGCGCGGCCGCCCGGCCACTGGCGAGCGCCTGGGCGATCCCTTCGCCTTGCAACGGGTTGACCAGACCGGCGGCGTCACCGACAAGCAAGACTTTGCCCTGGGCAGGACGTGTACCGACGAGGCCCATCTTCAACCACCCGCCAAGCTGTCGAGCTGGACCGCACTGCTCAGCGTCGAGCAATCCGATGCTCGCGAGGTGAGCGCAGAACGTCTCGAGTTGCTGCTGCGCGCGGTGCGCATGTTGCCGGCTGTGACCCAGACCAACGCCGAGCCCGAGATTGGCGCCGTCGGGACCAGGGAACAACCAGCCATAGCCAGGAAAGCCTCGCCGAGGTTGGTCGTTCCAGAGCGCGATCACCGGCAGCGCTACTTCGGCGGGAAGATAGCCGCGTATCGCGAAGCCCCACAACACGCGCGCCGGATCGACAAGACCAGCGCTGCGCGCCGTGATGCTGGTCGCTCCATCGGCACCGATCACTGCGTCGGCGGTGATCCCTGCTTCGCCATCGAGCACAACACGACCGCCATCGACCGATACAACCCGCGCAGGTACGTCGACGACACCCGCGTCGAACGCGGCGCCGCGCAGCAGGGCATCGAACCGACTGCGCGGCACGACCAGTGCATGGCCCGGATAGTCCTTGCCGGCCTTCGCTGGCAAGAGCACTCGTCGACCGGTCGGACCGACGACGATCATGTCGCCTGCAGTCAGGGCGCCGGGAACGCTCAGCCCGAGTTCCTCGAGCAGACGTACACCGCGTGGACCGATCAGGTCACCGCATGCCTTGTCGCGACCGAGCTTGGCCTTGTCGACCAGACAGACGCGGGCGCCGCCCCTAGCCAGGACGAGCGCCGCCAAGCTCCCAGCGGGGCCAGCCCCGACGACGATGACGTCGTAACCTGCTTTGGACACTGACACCTCCCACAACCACATCTGATGGTCCCGTGCGCTGTGTCGCTAATTGGAGCGAGTCGATGGACATCACCCGATCCCGAACACAACCGAATGTGTTTGCCCGGCGCTTGTTCACTCCGCTGGCCAATCGCTACGACCGGCTTGCCGAACTTCTCTCGATGGGCCAGAACCGCCGCTGGCGCACGGCGATGGTCGACCGTATCACCGCATCGAATGCACTCGTTGTGCTCGACGTCGCCTGTGGGCCCGCACGTGTCTCGCGCGCCTTGGTCGAAGCAACCGGCGCGTACGTGGTCGGCCTCGATCTGAACGAAACCATGTTGCGGCAGGGGGCGCGCAACGTCGCGACAGCGGACGTGCAGGACCGTGTCGGACTGGTGCTGGGTCAGGGTGAGCGACTGCCGTTCGCCGATGCCAGCTTCGATGCGCTCACGTTCACCTACCTGCTGCGTTACGTGGCCGACCCAGCTGCGACCCTCGCCGAGCTAGCTCGCGTGGTGAAACCGGGCGGTCCGATCGCCAGTCTCGAGTTCGCGGTTCCGACCGCGCCGTGGTGGAGAGCAGCGTGGTGGATGTACACCCGGTTGGTGCTGCCCATTGCTGGCTGGATCACCGGTGGTAGCGCCTGGTTCCGCGTCGGGAGGTTCCTCGGGCCGAGCATTTCCAACCACTACCGCCAGTACCCCGCGGATTGGACCGTCACCGCGTGGCAGGACGCCGGTATCGACGACGTCGGCACCCGCACCATGAGCCTCGGTGGGGGCCTGATCATGTGGGGCCGACGCACCACATGAGCGAACCCACTCCCCCGGTCGAGCGGGCGCCGGCGCCTGCGTTCTACGCTTGCCCGAGGTTCGCTTCTCGACCCGCCGTACGCGATTGGTGGACGTTGCTGCACCCGCCGTACACGATGTGGCACCTCTCGTATGTCGTCATCGGCTCATGCGTTGTTGCTCCGGTCGATGCCGGCCGTCTCGGCTTCACTGTGGTCGCGTTCTTCCTTGCAGTCGGCATCGGTGCTCACGCGCTCGACGAACTGAGAGGCCGACCGCTTGCGACCTCGATCTCCGACGCCACCCTGGTCATCGCCTCAGTCGTTGGTCTCGGTGGGGCCGCGGCCATCGGTGTCGTTGGCATCACTCGAGTTGGTGTCGCGCTCGTCGCCTTCATCGTCGTCGGTGTCGTGTTCGCGATTGGCTACAACCTCGAATTGCTCCGCGGCCGGCTGCACACCGACACCGTCTTCGCCGTGAGCTGGGGATCCTTTCCCGTGTTGACCGGCTACTTCGCGCAACACGAACGTATCGACCTCACCTCGGTGACCGCCGCCATCTTTGCCTTCTTCCTGTCGAGCGCCCAGCGTCGCCTGTCGACCCCGGCACGCACACTGCGACGAAAGACCACCGCCGTTCACGGCACGATCGTCGGCAACGACGGCACCACTTTCGACATCTCGAGATCCTCTCTGCTCGGACCAATCGAAGGCGCTCTGCGAACACTCAGCTGGGCCAGCGTCTCGCTCGCCGCAGCCTTGGCGCTCGCTCGCCTCGGGCCATGGCCATGACTGGGTCGGCAACCGTGGTGGGTGGCGGACCGGCCGGTCTGATGGCGGCCGAGGTGTTGGCCACTGCCGGAATCGCCGTGACGGTCTTCGAGCACATGCCCTCGGTCGGTCGGAAGCTCCTGCTGGCCGGACGCAGCGGGCTGAACCTCACCCACAGCGAGCCATTCGTCGACCTGCTTGCACGATATGGCGATGATGCCGATCGCCTGGGCCCGGCACTGCAGGCCTTCGGTCAGCACGAGTTGCGCTCGTGGTGCGAGTCTCTGGGCGAACCGACCTTCGTCGGATCGACGGGGCAGGTGTTCCCAGCGTCACTACGGGCCACACCGCTGCTGCGCGCCTGGCTCGCCCGATTGACACGCGTCGGCGTCACGATCGAGACCCGCCGTCGATGGCTCGGATGGGGCACCACGGCGGACGGACGGATCGAGGCGCAACGGTCGGTGTTCTCGCGGTCGGATGGCAGCACGGTCGAGGTCACGAGCGACGCGACGCTGCTGGCACTTGGCGGGGCGAGTTGGCCCCGAGTTGGCTCCGACGGCGGCTGGGTCGACGCGTTCCGCGGGGCGGGCGTGGAGGTCAGCGACCTGCGTCCCGCAAACTGCGGAGTTCGGATCGACTGGACCGACCACTTCAAGGAACGGTTCGAGGGCACGCCGTTGAAGAACATTGCGATTGAAATGAAGGGCACGTCGGTGCGTGGCGACGCGACGATCACCCGGCAGGGCATGGAGGGCGGCCCGGTCTACACGCAGTCGGCGAACATCCGCGACGCCATCGATCGCCACGGGCGTTGCACGGTGTGCGTCGATCTTCATCCCGACCTCAGTGTCGAACGTCTCAGCGAACGACTCGCTCGTCGACG
>JAYTZE010000817.1:0-2519 GCA_043742385.1 Ilumatobacteraceae bacterium | reverse complement strand
TGACACCGTCGTTGCGTGAAACCCAACGACTGCCGACGTGGCATATTAGCGACCATGACGGCAGCAACAAAGCCACGCTTCATCCGCGCCGACGGCCCCGACAAGGTGACGGGAAGCGGTCGGTACACCGCCGATCTCACGCTCACCGGAATGCTGGCCGCCAAATTCCGCTACGCCGACATCGCCCACGCGCGTATCACCAAGCTCGATGTGTCGGCGGCTCGGGCAATCCCCGGTGTCATGGCGGTGTTGACCGCGGACGATGTGCCCGATGTTCGCTTCGGGCCGTTCGTGCAGGATCGAACGTTGTTCGCCCGAGACGTCGTGCGTTTCGAGGGCGAGGTCATTGCGGCGGTCGCGGCCACCACGGCGGCGATCGCCCAAACGGCTGTCGAGGCGATCGTCGTCGAGTACGAACCCCTGCCAGTCGTCATGGACCTCGAAGAAGCACTTGCCACCGGTTCGCCCTTGGTGCATCCCGGTTGGGCCGACTATGGCGCGGCCGACGTGTTGGTACGCGACGGCAACGACGCGTCGTTCTCGTCGATCAGCAAGGGCGATGTCGACGCCGGATTGGCCGAGGCCGACCACGTGATCACCAGTCGGTACATCGCCGATGGCAGCCATGCTGCACCCATCGAGCCGCGCGCAGTCGTCGCCCAATGGGAGGGTGACAAGGTCACGATCTGGACGACCACGCAGGTGCCGTTCGATGCGCGGGCCGGCGTCTGCGAGACGCTCGGCCTGCCGGCCAACCGGGTTCGGATCATCGTTCCTCACCTCGGCGGCGGCTTCGGCGGCAAGTGCGGGTTCCACTACGAAGCCCATGTCGCCGCACTTGCGAAAGCGGCAAAGCGGCCCGTGCGACTGGTGTTCTCACGACGAGAAGAGTTCGTCGCTCCCGATCGCCGACGGGAAGGCATGGTGATCGACATCACCACCGGGGTTCGCAACGACGGCACCATCACGGCGCGCAAGGCATGGATCGCGATCGACAATGGTGCGTACACGGCCGACAGCGGGTTCTTCTCACAGCTGTCCGCTATGCATGTGTCGGGGCCGTATCGCATCCCCAACCTGCACGTCGCCGCCCACCTCGTGTACACCAACTGTCAACCGTCGGGTTCGGTACGCGCACCGACAGCGCCGCAGTCATGTTGGGCCGTCGAGTCGCACACCGACGAGGTCGCCGCCGCGCTGGGGATGGACCCAGTCGACTTCCGTCGTCGCAACGCAGTCGACACCGGCATCGAGGGGCCCAGCGGCCAGACCTATGGCGAGATCGGTGTGCAGCAATGCATCGAAGAGGCCACCAAGCTCGTCGGCTACGGACGTGCCTTGCCCGACGACGAGTCCATTGGGGTGGCCATCGGTTGGTGGCCGAGCTTCGCGGTGCCGTCGGGCGCGTACATCAAGATCGATGGCGATGGCTCCGGCCAGATCATCACCGGCGCGCAGGAATGTGGCACCGGTTCGGTGATGACCCTTCGTCAGCTGGCTGCCGACGAGTTGGGGATGGAGCCAGAAGACTTCCAGTTGATCTATCAAGACACATCCGTTGCCCCGTACGACATGGGGGCTACCGGCTCGCAGACCATCTTCAACAACGGCCGCGCCGTGGTTGCCGCAGCGGGCCAGATCGCCGACCAGCTGAAGACGTTGGCGGCCGAACACCTCGAGGCATCCCCCGCCGACATCGTGCTGGCCGACGGCCATGCGCACGTCGCCGGCACTCCCAGCTCAACCGTGTCGATCATCGAGCTGGCAGGGATCGCCGCCGGTGGCGAGCTCCTGATCGCCCACGGGTCGGGCACTCCCCCGTCGGCGCCTCCACTGGCCGGCTCCAGTTGTGTCGGCGATGTCGGCATGGCGTCATTCGTCGCCCCGCAGTTCTCCTGTCACGCAGTGCGAATCCGGCTCGACCGCGACACCGGCGTGGTTCGAGTCCTCGAGGTTGGAGCTGCACACGACTCCGGCACGATCATCAACGAGACGGGCGCTCTCGGACAGATTCAAGGTGGCGTGATGATGGGCATTGGTCAGGCACTCACCGAGGGCACTGTGTACGACGACCAATGTCGTCAACGCAACGCGGCGCTGCTGGAGTACAAACTGCAGACATGCGCCGATGCGCCGACCATCCATACCCACTTCGTGCAGATCGCCACACCCGACGCCGGCCCACGCGGTGCGAAAGGTCTGGCCGAGGCACCCAACGTGGCCACCGCCGCAGCGATATCCAATGCGCTCGCTAAGCTTCTCGGCGAACCGGTTCGCCGTCTGCCAATGACAGCGGAACGAGTGTGGGAGACCATGTCGGGGGCCGACCACTCATGAACTTCACGATTGCCACATCTCTCGACGAGGCTCTCGCCGCCGTTGCCGCCGGCGCTCGGCCGGTGGCCGGTGGTAGCGACTTGGTCGTCGGCGCTCGGCAGGGCAAGGCACCCCTGCCGGAATCTGTCGTCGCCATCGATCGCATCGACTACTTGGGCAACATCGATGCCACGACGGATGGC
>JAYTZE010000816.1:0-1101 GCA_043742385.1 Ilumatobacteraceae bacterium | reverse complement strand
CCCAAGACTGGCAGCGGCAAGGTTCTGAAGCGAGATCTCCGCGCGCCTTTCTGGGCAGGTCGCGCCAGCAAGGTCTGAGTCGGCAGTTCCCGCTTGCGCGCCGATCAGTAACCGAGTCGTTCCACGCGATCCGGGCGGCGCTGCCAGTCCTTGTCGACCTTCACGAACAGCTCGAGGTATGCGCCCTCGGGAAGCTGGGCCCGGGCGAGCTTGCCGACCTCCTTCAGCACAGCGCCACCCTTACCGATGACCATCCCCTTCTGGCTCTCGCGTTCGACGATGATCTCGACGCGGATGCGCGGCCACTCCCATTCCGTTACTCGCGTGGCAATGCTGTACGGCAGCTCATCTCGAGTGACCGCGAGCAGTTGTTCGCGTACCAACTCGGCGACCCAGGTCTCCTCCGGCTGGTCGCTGACCGTGTCGTCGGGGAAATACAACGGCCCTTCCGGCATCAGCGCGGTGAGATGGGCGATCAGCGCAGGAATGCCGTCACCCGTCTTGGCCGACACCGGGAAGTAGTCGGAGGCACCGAGCGACGAGGCCGCGCTGAGTTGACCGATCACGCGGTCTTTGTTGACTGCGTCGATCTTGTTGACGATCACGATCGACGTCGGTAGATCGAGGTGCCCGGCCACCCATTGATCACCGGTACCGAACGGCTTGGTCGCATCGATCACCAGGCACACGGCATCGACATCGCTGACGCTGTCGAGCGCGGTTGCGTTGACCCGCTTGCCGAGCGCAGTGACGGGCTTGTGTAGACCGGGCGTGTCGACGAACACGACCTGTGCTTCGGGAGTCGACAGGATGCCACGCACGCGCGTCCTCGTCGTCTGCGGCTTGTCGCTGACGATCGACACCTTGCGCCCGCACATTGCGTTGACCAATGTCGACTTGCCGACATTGGGTCGTCCGATGAGTGTGACGAAACCGCTGCGCACGATCAGACGGTCGTCGTGGCGACGGTCGTCGTCGTGCTGGTGGTTGTCGTGGTCAAGGGAGACTCCAGTAGTTCGTGATAGTCGCGGGGCGGCAGTGGATCGCCCGGCTGGCTGAGCTCTCGCGACCCTCGCGGCACGCCGATGGACACCCCGGCTT
>JAYTZE010000815.1:0-1101 GCA_043742385.1 Ilumatobacteraceae bacterium | reverse complement strand
GCTCGGAGTAGCCGATGGTCGCTCCTTCGGTCGCCGCGCAGGCGATGCCGGCAGCCGCTGCCGTCGTGTCGGGAGACTGTGTGGTGTCGGGCGCTTCGGTCGACTCCGGTGCTGCTGCCGTTGTGTCTGGAGCACCCGTCGTTGCAGACGCTTCGGTGGCGGCGGGTGCCGGTGCCGATGTCGAATCAGATGCGTTGTCGTCCGAGCCGCATGCAGCCAAGATGAACATCGAGACGGATGCTGTGACAATGGCGGTCCTGGTCAGTCGCTTCGCCAAGTGAGTTCCTCCCCTGTGTGGCTCGACCATGATGGTGAGCTCGACAGACCGGGTGCGCCGGTCCGACCAGAATATACAGCATTCGTGACGACCGACACAAGAGGGCGATACTGCGTTCGTCGCCGTCCGACGCCGCTCACGATGCGCGCAGCCCCGCCGCGACCATCAGCGGCCGCAGGATCTGGTCGTACTGAGCGAGCCCGGACTCGTAATCGACCCACGACACAGCCATCCCATCCAGGCCGTCGTCCGCCATCTGGGCGACCTGTTCCACCACCTGCTCGGGGGTGCCGACAAGTGGGGTGGCGAAGAATCCGAAGATGGCTGCCGCGGCCATCGCGTCGGAGTATTCGGCGCTGTGACTGCTGCCGACCAAGAGGCGGAGCGCGTTGTGCGCCGCTGGCCAGTCGCCGAGCTCGTGCACGACCCGGTCGTGTTCGCGACGCGCTTCAGCCTCGGTGTCGCGGCACAAGATGTGTGCAGCCCCGAAGACGAGCAGCTCTCGGCCGTGTCGCTCGCGCGCTTGCGTTTTCGCTTCCCCGATCGCCAGGCGCGCCGAGTCACGGTCGGGTGCGATTACGAAGTTGATGTCGGCGTGCTTTGCGGCGAAGGCGCGCCCCGCTGGGCTGAAGCCGGCGCTCATGATCACCGGACCTGGCCGTTGGATGGGCCGCGGCTGGCTGATCACGTCGAACGACTTGAACCATTTGCCGAGGACGTCGAACGGCTGCTCCTCGGCGAAAATCCGCTCGACGAAGGTCATCCACTCGTCGGCGATCTCGTAGCGGTCGTCGTGTTCGCTCAACGTCTGGTCGAACATCCGG
>JAYTZE010000814.1:0-1104 GCA_043742385.1 Ilumatobacteraceae bacterium | reverse complement strand
CCGCGGCGACGTCCTCCTCGAGGACAGGCAGCGACCCAGGCGACGATCCGACCGCCGCCGATTCCGCCGATTCGGGGCCCATCGAGACTGCCGTCATTCCGGCCGGCTCACACGCCGTCATCTCACCATCGCCAGGAATCTTCTGGCGGGCGCCCCACCCGGGCGCACCACCCTTCGCCGACCTGGGCGACGATGTCGAGCCCGGCAGCACCCTGTGCATCGTCGAAGTGATGAAGCTCATGTACCACATCACTTCGAGCATCGCCGGAACCGTGGTCGGGGTGTTCGTCGACAACGGAATGCACGTCGATCAAGGGGACAGGTTGTTCGCCATTCAGCCGTCTGCATCGCCATGACAGCGGTTGCCCAGATGTCGACGCTGCGACGCGTACTCGTCGCAAACCGCGGGGAGATCGCGGTGCGGATCGTCCGCGCATGTCGCGATGAGGGCGTCGAGGTCGTCGTCGCTGTCAGCGACGCGGATCAAGATTCGCTCGCGGCTCGGCTGGCAGACGGCATCGTTCACATCGGCCCACCCAATGCGACGCAGAGCTACCTCCGGGTCGGACAGATCGTGTGCGCCGCGCTGCTCGCGCGGTGCGATGCCGTGCACCCGGGTTATGGCTTCTTGTCCGAGCAGCCGGCGCTCGCCGAGGCGTGTGCCGCCAACGGTCTGGTCTTCGTCGGGCCAGGTGCCGATGTCGTCCGCCGTGGCGGCGACAAGGTGGCGGCGCGGGCCGCGGCGCGTCGTGCAGGCGTGCCGGTCGGTGCCGGCTCCGACACGGTCGAGACCGTCGACGCGGCGATTGCGATCGCCGCGGACATCGGCTTCCCGGTGCTGCTCAAAGCTGCCGCTGGTGGAGGCGGCCGAGGGATGGTGCGCGTCGACGATCCGGCTGACCTGGCCACGCGATTCGCGGTAGCTTCGAGCGAGGCCTTGTCCGCGTTCGGGGATGGCCGTCTGTACGTCGAACGGTTGGTCGAGAACGCCCGGCACGTCGAAGTGCAACTGCTCGCCGACACCCACGGCAACATCGTGCATCTCGGCGATCGCGACTGCTCGCTGCAACGTCGGTACCAGAAGGTCCTCGAGGAAGCGCCGGC
>JAYTZE010000813.1:0-2533 GCA_043742385.1 Ilumatobacteraceae bacterium | reverse complement strand
TGAAACGATGCGTCGGATGAGCGACCTTGAGACTGCGCTTGCGCGCGTGCCGATGTTTGTCGCAGTGCAACCGGATGCGACGCAGCGGCTTGCGGGCTTGACCAACGTCAACCATCTCGTTGCGATCGGCGACGACCGATATGTGCTGCGCATAGCCGGTGCAGGCACCAGTGAGTACATCAACCGCGTTGATGAGGAAGTGGCAGCGCGATCGGCAGCTGACGCAGGGGTGAATGCCGAGGTCGTTCTCTTCGACGCGAGTGACGGCCTGATGGTCACAAGGTTCATCGACGGCGCGGCAACGATGAATGCCGACCACTTCCGTGATCTCGGGGCTGTCGCCCGTGCCGCAATCGCATTTCGACTGTTGCACACGCGAGCAGCACCCTTCGCAACCGACTTCAAGCTGTTCCCGATGATCGACGAGTACAAGGCGTTGCTGTCATCAAAGGGCGCGACCCTGCCAGATGGCTACGACGACGTTCAACTCCAGGCGGAGGCGGTGCGCGCCACGCTTGCAACGGCGCCGGTACAACTCGCACCGTGTCACTGCGATCCGCTGTGCGAGAACTTCCTCGACACCGGCGAGCGGATGTTCATCATCGACTACGAGTACGCCGGCAACAACGATCCGATGTGGGATCTCGGCGATCTCTCCGTCGAGGGCGAGTTTGGTGACGAGCAAGACAACGCCTTGCTGCGTGCCTATTTCGGCGGCGATCCGCCATCTGACCAGCGCGGCCGCATGATCGCATACAAGGCCCTCTGCGATCTGCTTTGGACGTTGTGGGGAGTGATTCAACACGTCAACGCAAACCCCGCCGACGATTTCTGGGCGTACGCCGTTGGCCGGTTCGAGCGCTGCAAGAAACTGATGTCGAGCGCCGGATTCGACGCACAGATCGAGGCCATCTCGAGCTGAACCCGAGCGTGTCAGCCCGACCGCTTGCGCCGATACCGCCGGCCCATCGCGACGACCGTGGCGGGCACGAAGAAGGCTCTGGCCGGCAACGACACTTCACTCCATGGCCGCTTCGCCAGGGGCGCCCGCCAGGCTCGCATGCGATAGACGAAGAACACGGCCAGCAGGCTGTGCAGAACGATCGCCGACCAGAAGAATCCCTCGGGTCCCAGCCCGATCATCATCCCGGCCGCGACGAATGGACCGACCACCGCGCCAAGGCCGTACAGCGTGACCAGTTGCGAGGCCGCGGCGTTGACGTGCTCGGGTTCGATCCAGTCGTTCGTGTAGGCGGCGGCGATTGAGTACAGCGGGTAGCTGAATCCTCCGAGCAGAGTGATCAACAGCAGGGCCATCGGGCTGGTCGACGGGCCGAGCAGCAGCAGTACCGCCGCGCCGATGGCGCCGATCGACGCGGCGAAGCCAACTGCGCGACGGTCGATGTCGTCCGACGCCGCCGAGACCGGCCAGTGCAGCAGCATTCCGCCGATGTTCGGTGCGGCGATGAACAAACCGATTCGACCCGTCGACAAGCCAACACGAGTTGCGTAAATCGCTGCCATGCCCGTGAGCGCACCGTGAGCCATCCCGACGAGCAGGCACGAGAACACCCCGGTCGGCACGACGTTGGCGAGTTCACGCAACGAGATGTGCTCGCGCTCCTCGACGCCGGGCGCCACCGCTTCCTCCGAGAGCGCGACGGGAGCAACGGCGAGCGACGTGATGATGCTGGCGATTGCGAAGCCGGTGATGACGCGAGCGTCGATCGCGAACAGCAGCACCTGACCGATGCCGAATGCGCCCGAGGTGACCACGGCGTAAAGAGCCAGCAGTCGTCCGCGGTTCTCGTTGGTCGCCAGATTGTTGAGCCACGATTCGGCGACCACGTATTGACCGGCCAAACAGAGTCCGGTCACAAATCGCAACCACGCCCACGCCGGCGCCGATTCGGTCATGCCAACTGCCAGCATGGCCGCCGACAGCAGCGACGCCAGCGCGGCGTAGACACGGATATGGCCCACACGGCCGAGAGCCGACAGGGCCACACGTGAGCCGACGAGGAACCCGGCGTAGTACGAGGCGCTGATCAGACTGCTGACTGCGGTTGGCAGTTTGATCAGCTCGGAGCGAACGCCCAGCAGCGTGCCGAACAATCCGGCAGCGAGCAGGAGGAAGGCGAGACCGACGAACAGTCCCCATGTCGCCAGGGCGAGATCTCGCTTGAGGGACGGACCATCGTCGCTGCGTTCCATGGCAGGCGTAGCCTGCCACGTACACGGTGTACTGTCACCGGATGACTTCTGCGGCGGCGACGAAGCTGACGCTGATCGGAGCCGGCAAGATCGGTCAAGCGATCGTGCAATTGCTGTCAGCGGCACCCGAGTTCGACGTGACCGTGTTGGACCGCGACGACGATGCGTTGACGCCGCTTCGATCGCGTGGTGTACGCGTCTTCGAAGTCGACATCACCGACCCGGTTGCGCTCGCCGATTACATCGACGGCCAAGACATGGTGATGAGCGCTGCACCCTTCCATGCCACCTCGATCATTGCCACGGCGGCGCGCAACGC
>JAYTZE010000812.1:0-5063 GCA_043742385.1 Ilumatobacteraceae bacterium | reverse complement strand
CGACCAGCCGCAGCACCGCGGCCTGGGATGCCCGAGACCGTGAACGCGCCTGGGATGTCTCCGACCGGGACACATTCGACATGGAGATGTGACGATATCGCCACGCAGAGTAAGAGATGCCCGTCGCAATGCGCAATCCACTGGTACCCTCGCTACGGGATGCGTCGGTTAATGGTCATTGTGTCGGCTTTGTGCTTTCTCGCGCCGCTGTCGTTGACCACGGTCGGGCGCGCCGAGGACACCGAAGCAGAGAAGGCCGCCAAAGAGATTGCCGACGCTCGCGAGAGGGCCAACGCTGCAGCGGATGCGTACTTCGCGTCCGAATCGCGAATCGATGAGCTCACGTTGCAGGAGACCCAACTGAAGTCCGAGATCGCCGCGTTGGAAGGTGATGTGAAGGCCCTGCAGTTGGCCGTCGAGAATGTCGCGATCGGTCGTTACACCAGGTCAGGTAGCACGGGCGTGCCGCTGCTCACCGGCTTCCAAGCGCCTGAGGATCAGATCAAGATCGACGCCCTGATGGAGGTGATCTACGACTCGTCGTCGAACGACTTCGACCGATTCGACGCCCTCAACGCTGATCTCGCAGATAAGCGTCAGGAACTGGCCGACAAGAAGGACCAGGCCGAGAAAGAGCGCGCCAACCTTGCCCTGTTGAAAGATGCCGCGTCAGCCGAGGTGCAACGCTTGAAAGACGTCGAAGCAGATCGTCTTGAAGACGATGCGGTACGCACCGCATTGGTCGCAGAGCAGGCGCGGCGTAAACGCGAGGCAGACCGTAGGACGCTGCTCAGCGCGCCAACGCCCACCATCCCAACGCCTTCGGATTCGTCGACCGACGCCGGGGATGCGGATCCGGCCGACGACAACGGAAGCGATACCGGCGATACCGCTGCGCCAACGGGTGTTGCGACGCGTCCGTCACTCCCCAATGCCGGTGGCGGTCAAACCGGTGGTGGCGGCAGTGGCAGTTTCCCGGGTGGCGCCGGCAACGACTACGCCGGGCCTGGTTGGGTCTGCCCGACGGGCAGCGAGCCTGCGCCATTCGCCAACACGTGGGGTGCGCCGCGTAGCGGCGGTCGCCGGCACCAAGGTGTCGACATGATAGGTCAGCGAGGCATCCCGATTCTCGCCGTCGTCGACGGTATCGCTGAGCCGAGAAGCAACGTGCTCGGGGGCCTGACCATCTGGTTGACCGGCGTCGACGGCCACAAGTACTACTACGGCCACATGGATAGTTACGGCCAACTCGGCTCGGTGACCGCTGGCACGACCATCGCATTTCTTGGCCAGACGGGCAACGCTCAGTTCAGCATCGCTCACCTCCACTTCGAGATTCATCCGGGCGGTGGTCCAGCCGTCAATCCATTCCAAACTGTGGCGGCCCACTGCCCATCGTTCGGCTGATGACCGATGATCTCTGCGACAGGCTGGCTGCCGTCCTCGGGGTCGCTGAGGTCACCGGACTGACGAGATTGTCGGGCGGTGCATCGCGCGACACGTGGCGGTTCGAGGCCGATGGCCAACGGTTGATCCTGCAGCGTCAACGTGATGGCAGCGTGCGTGACATCTCCATGGAAGTAGCGGCCATTCGTGCCGCGTCCGCTGTCGGTGTTCCAACTGCGAAAGTCTTGATGGCGTCGCCGGACATCACGCAACTCGGCGCCCCGTACATGATCGTTACCCACGTCGACGGGGAAACCACCGCACGCAAGATCCTGCGCGACGACTACTACCGCAGCGCTCGCCAGGCGCTCCCGGCGCAGCTCGCCGAGGCGTTGGTCAAGGTTCACTCGATAAATCCGACGGCTGTTCCAGGTATCACCGACGCCGATCAGGTCGAACTCTATCGAGAGCTGCTCGATACTCTCGGTGAGCCGCATCCGACATTCGAACTGGCCCTGCGCTGGCTCGATGCACATCGACCACCGATATCTGGCGACGCTGTGGTGCATGGCGACTTTCGGCTCGGCAATATGATGGTCGATCGCGATGGCCTGCAGGCCGTGCTCGACTGGGAACTCGCGCATCTCGGCGATCCGATGGAGGACCTGGGATGGTTGTGTGTCAAGTCATGGCGATTCGGTTCACCGAAGCCAGTTGCCGGTGTCGCCGACTATCAGCAACTGTTCGACGCCTATGAGGCGGCCGGCGGTCGCGGGGTGCATGCCGACACGGTGCGATGGTGGGAAGTGCTCGGCACGATGAAGTGGGGAATCATGTGCATGATGCAAGCCAACGCTCACCTCAACGGTGTGTCTCGAAGCCACGAATTGGCCGCTCTCGGTCGTCGGGTCTGCGAAACCGAGCATGATCTGTTCCTTGCACTCGAGGGACGTTGGTGACGCCTCATGACAGGCCATCGGCCGGCGAACTGATCGAGTCGGTCCGGGAATGGCTGGAGCGCGATGTGCTGGCGGCTACCGATAGCCGGCTGCACTACCACGCGCGTGTGGCCATCAATGCCTTGTCGATCGTCGAACGCGAGCTCGTCGTCGGTATCGACCAGAGCACTGCTCACCATGATCGCCTGCAGGCGCTCGGAGTCGCCGACGATACAGAACTTGCGTCAGCAATCCGTGCTGGCGACCTCGACGATCGGATGCCGGAGGTGCGCGCCTTGGTATGGCAGACGGTCCGCGACAAATTGGCAGTCGCCAACCCGAGGTACTCGGCCTCACCGTGACGGTGTGATCGTCACCGGTTGCCCGGCGGCGAGCTGTCCGCACGCAGCGTCGATGTCGGTGCCGCGGTTGCGGCGCACAGTGGCATTGACACCCAGTTGCTCCAACGTGTCGCGGAAATCGTGGACTCGCTTCAACGGCGAGCCGACGGTCGGATAGCCAGGCGTTGGGTTGAGAGGAATCAGATTGACGTGAGCGGGTAATCGGAACCGACGACACAGCCGGGCGAGTTCCTCGGCATCGCTCGATCGATCGTTGACCCCGTCGATCATCGCCCACTCGAAGCTCAGCCGCCGACCCTTGACTGCCAGGTAGTCGGCGCATGCAGCCATCAGTGCATCAATCGGGTAACGCTTGTTGATGGGCACCAGTTCATCGCGGAGGCGATCGTTGGCGGCATGCAGCGACACGGCGAGGTTGACCGGAAGTGGTCGCGCTGTGAGGCTGCGGATGCCGGGCACCAGCCCGACTGTCGAGACGGTGAGCTTGCGCGCCGACAGCCCGAGGTCGCCATGTAAGCGCTCCACGGAATCCCACACGACGGCTTCATTGGCCAGCGGCTCGCCCATTCCCATGAACACGACGTTGCCGAGACGACGCTGCATCGACCGCGCCTCGCGGGCAGCGACGGCGACCTGTTCGACGATCTCTCCGACCGCGAGATGGCGGGAGAACCCGGCCTGCCCAGTGGCGCAGAACCCACAGCCCATCGCACACCCGACCTGGCTGCTGACGCACACCGTGACGCGATCTGGATACAGCATCAGCACGGTCTCGATCCGCTTGCCGTCGTGCAGTTCCCACAGATACTTGACCGTGTCGCCTCCGTCGCTCACACTGCGAACGACGACCTGCAGCGCGGGTATCAGTCGCTCCGCCAACGTCTCCCGCAGCGCCTTGGGGAGGTTGGTCATCTCTGCCGGCGTCGACAGGTTTTGATACAAGCCCTGCCACACCTGATCCAGCCGGTACCGCGGTTCGCCGTGCAGCAACTCGGCCAATTCAGACCGGCTGGGTTGGTACAGCGACGTCATCATGTCACGACTGGTCACATCGCGGCAGCCAACGTCGCGTACTGATCGATATGGCCGCGCAACACCTCAACGCTGGCGGTCCAGAAGGCCTCGCTGGAGACATCGAATCCGAACACCGCGCCCAGTTCCTCGGCGGTGTTCATGCCAGCGCGCGACAGCACGTCGTCGTAGGTCCGTTGGAATCGTTGCGGGTCTTCGCGGTACTTGGCGTACAGCCCGAGCCCGAAGAGCAAGCCGTACGTATACGGCCAGTTGTAAAAATGTGAGGCGTAGTAGTGCGGCTTGACCGCCCACATGTACGGGTGAGCGGTCGAATGGTCGAGTCCGTCGCCGTATGCATCGGCTTGCGCCGACAACATCATTTCGTTGAACTCCGACACCCCGATCGTGCGGCGTTGGCGGCGGGCGAAGACTTCGGTTTCGAAGATCCATCTACTGCGGATGTCGACCACGGTCTGCAAAGCGCCGAGCAAGTTGACATCGAGCAATGCCAGCCGGTCGCGACCGGTCAGATGCAGCAGCCCCTCCTCGACCACCAAGGTCTCGCAAAAGATGCTCGCCGTTTCGGCCAATGCCATGGGCAGGCGACGTTGCAGCGCGGTGCGGTTGGCAAGTTGGGTGTTGTGATAGGCGTGCCCCAGCTCGTGCGCGGTGGTCTGGGCTGAATCGACGCTGCCGTTCCAGTTGAGGAAGACGAGCGAGCGATCGCCGACGAATGGCATGCAGAACGCCCCGCCACGCTTGCCGTCGCGCGGCCCCGCGTCGATCCACTGTTCATCGACGGCGCGATCGACCAGCCCTCCAAGACTCGAGCTGTACGAGGTGAATGCGTCGCGGACGATCTCTAAGCCATCCGACCACGAGATCGCACTCGGAGCGAACGGCAGCGGGGCAAACAGGTCGTACCACGGCATGGCTCCCGCGTGCCCGTGCAGCAGGGCCTTGGCATGCATCCAGCGACGAAAATCGGGCAGCGATGCGTCGACAGCGGCCTGCATGGAATCGAACGTTGCTTGGCTGACGTTGTTGGCGAACAGCGATGCCTCGATCGGGGTGTTCCAGCCGCGCCGGCGATTGACGACGTTGGCCTCACCCTTCACAGCGTTCATTGCCGCCGCGCAGGCGAGGGCCACGGTCGGCCAGGCACGCAGTTCGGCGTCGTATGCGGCCTTGCGAACGTCGGGGTCGGCGTCGGTCGCGAGGCCACGGATGGCCGCCATCGGCAAGGTCGCGGAGCCAGTCGGAAGCTCGACCACCTCGGTGAGCTGTGACGTGATGTCCTCGTGCAGACGGTCCCAGGCACTCGACCCGGTCGTGCTCAACTCGGCGTACAGACCTTCTTCGG
>JAYTZE010000811.1:0-1111 GCA_043742385.1 Ilumatobacteraceae bacterium | reverse complement strand
ATGTCGACGATGGGCTGGAAGTAGGCGCGGATGTGGCCACGATCGAGCGCGTTGACCAGCTCGGCCGTCGCATCGTCGAACGTCGTGGTGGCGATCGTGACGGCCGACCGTGCGGCAGCGATCGATGCCTCGGCGGCGTCAAGGGCGGCTCCCAGCCCGACACCGGGTAGGCGGCGACCGACTCCGACCCACGCGGCGATCCCGGCCGCGCTCAGAGATTGGCGCAGATGTGTCTCGAGTGCAGTGGCCTCGGCGGCGCACAAGTCGACGGCCAGAATGCCGAACTGCAGCCCGGTGATTCTGGCGCAGAAGTGGCGCCCTTCGAGGGTCGAATTGAGAAGTTTGCCGAAGTCGGCGAGCAACTCGTCTCCGGCCTCGTGACCCTGGCGCTTGTTGAGCTCGTGCAGTTCGTCGAGGCAGATCATGAAGACCCATGCCTGCTCCCCGTTGGCATTGCAGCGCTCGTCGTCGCGGCCGAGCTGAGTTTCCCAGGCCTGACGGGTGGCGGTGCCCGTGAGTGCGTCGAGCGATGCGGTGTTCTGCTCGGACCGGCGAGTGCTGGCGGCCAGCGATCCTTCGGCCCCGGCCAGTGCACCGAGTGTGTTGGCAAGCAGTGGAATCAACGATTCGGCATGAGCGGGCATGGGTGACGGACGTTCGCGGCTGAGCCCAATCAACGCTCCATAGGGCTGGCCATTGGGCAGTTCCACTGGCACGACCATCTTGGAGACGTTTGCAAGGAATCGATCTGTCGACAGGTCGTTGGGCAGCACGCTGTTGGCGACGATGGAGAACTGGGGATCGACAGAAGCAATCACGATCCGCTCGTAGTCGTTGATTCGCGTCAGGAGCCAGGTCGGGTACCCGGAGTGTCGTCGTAGGTGTTCGAGCGCGGCGCGAGCCGTCCGCCCCAGGGTCGCATCAGTGGTCAGTCCGCCATTCATGCCTGTGCTATCGGCACGAACCGGCCGCAACTAGAGCAGAACGTGTGTTCGATTTCATGGTACATTGAGCGACATGTTCCACAGCAGCCGATTGCGCACACCTCGGTAGCCTCGCCACAATGCCTGTAGCCGATTCCGGAAAGATCATCGTTCGCGGCGCACGCGAG
>JAYTZE010000810.1:0-1111 GCA_043742385.1 Ilumatobacteraceae bacterium | reverse complement strand
CTTGGCGAGACGCTCTTGCAGCTTCTCGCGATCCCAGTCGCTGTCGGTGTTCTCGATCTCGGCCTTGATCTGATTGATGCGACCGGCGACATCGTCGGCAGCGCCGTCGCCGTCGACGATCGTGGTGTTGTCCTTGGTGACGATCACGCGCTTGGCCCGGCCGAGCAGATCGAGGGTGAGGTTCTCGAGCTTGAGACCGACCTCTTCACTGATGACCTGACCGCCCGTGAGCACTGCCATGTCTTGCAGCATCGCCTTGCGACGATCGCCGAAGCCAGGGGCCTTGACGGCAGTCGAATTGAACGTGCCGCGGATCTTGTTGACGACCAGTGTGGCCAGGGCCTCGCCCTCGATGTCTTCTGCGATGATCAGCAGCGGACGACCGGTCTTCATCACGGCCTCGAGTACCGGCAACATAGCCTGCACTGTCGAGATCTTGCCGGAATTCAACAGCACATAGGCATCTTCGAGGACGGCCTCTTGGCGCTCTGCGTCGGTCACGAAGTACGGCGACATGTAGCCCTTGTCGAACTGCATGCCCTCGGTGAACTCGAGCTCGGTGCCGAACGTATTCGACTCCTCGACGGTGACGACGCCGTCCTTGCCGACCTTGTCGATCGCGTTGGCAATGACCTCGCCAACCGACGCATCGGCTGCCGAGATGGTGGCGACGGCGGCGATCTGCTCTTTGTCTTCGACCTCTTGGGCCTGCGACTTGATCGACTCGACCGCGGCTGCGACCGCCTTCTCGATGCCCTTCTTCAGGCCCATCGGGTTGGCCCCAGCAGCGACGTTGCGCATGCCGTGGTTGACCATGGCCTGGGCGAGCACGGTGGCGGTGGTGGTGCCATCGCCGGCGACGTCGTTGGTCTTGGTGGCAACTTCCTTCACCAGCTGGGCGCCCATGTTTTCGTATGGGTCATCGAGCTCGATTTCCTTGGCGATGGATACGCCATCGTTGGTGATGGTCGGTGCGCCGAACTTCTTGTCGAGTACGACGTTGCGACCCTTCGGCCCGAGGGTGACCTTGACCGTGTCGGCCAACTTGTTGACCCCGGCCTCGAGGGCGCGACGCGCCTCGTCGTCAAACTTCAGTTGCTTTGCCATGTTG
>JAYTZE010000809.1:0-10098 GCA_043742385.1 Ilumatobacteraceae bacterium | reverse complement strand
TCCCGGTGATCAGTGGCGACGGCTGCTACGTCGCGGTGCTCACCGAGATGCCGTTCGACCTGTTCCGCGACGACGACACCGGTGACCGGTGGGATGTGTATCGCATGCAGCTGCCGAGCTGCGGCGGCTCGGCCAACAGCTGGGAACTGATCTCCACCACCGCCTTCCGCGGCGACAATCCGGCCGCTGCCGACAATGTCGACCCGCGGTTCCCACCGGCGATCTCTGGAGCCGGCTCGGTAATCGCCTACACCCATCAGTTCGACGCAGCCCAACCTGACTTGGTCGCAGTCATCGTCGTCGATCTCACGATCCCAATCGGGCAGCCAGGCCACGCCCTGCCGGTGGCCGGCACGCCGACCGCAGCGCCCAACACCACATATCGCTACGTCGGGCTGCGCGAACCGTCGGTGTCAGACGACGGTCAGTTCGTTGCGTTCACCTCCGATGCCAACTCGTCGAAGGCGGTTCCCGATTGGAGTCCGGGCCCGATTCCAGGCGAGTTCGCCAGCGCACAGGTGTACGTGTGGGATCGCCTCAATCCCGATCCGAACACCGCTGTCAAGCGGGCATCGCTCGGCATAGACAGCACGGTCAACGGCGAAGCGTCGTCGCCGGCCATCTCCGCCGACGGCACCTACGTTGCATTCACCTCGACTGCCGTCAACCTGGTGCTCGGTGCGTCTTTGCCTCCGTGCATCGGCAGTTGCCCACCGCAGATCTATCGCTACAACCGTCTCGACGACACGATCGTGCTGGTCAGCCGGGTGCCGGCCACCATCAGTACGCAGATCATCGGCAGCGACCTCGGTGCCACACAGCCGGCGATCAGCAGCGACGGCAGTCAGGTCGCATTTGTCACCAGGTCGACCAACCTGTTGACCACGCGCCCAGCAGTCGGTGGCACCGTCACCGATGGCGACATCGTGGTCTCCGACGTCGACGTTGCCGAGATCTATCGGGCTTCCATCTTGACCGATGGTGTCACACCGGCCCCCGCAGCGAACGCCCACCCCAAGCTGTCGGCGACCGGACGGGTGATCGTGTTCGACACCCTGGCTGGTGCCGCCTTCAGTCCGCTCGCGGTACCGATACCTGACTCTTTTCGCCAGGTTGTTGGCATCACCCAGCAACCCCAACTGTCGATCGCCGACATCAACGTCGGCACCGGGATCGTCGGTCTGCCAGGCTCCGAATGGTTCGTACGGTTGTACAACGCTGGCCCAGGCTCGTTCGTCCCCGACAAGGTCGCATCGACCAATCCCCAGTTCGGTATCACGTTCGGTGAATGCCTCGAGGGGTACGCCGTACCGCCCGGTGGATCATGTGCTGTAGCGGTGATCCTCACGCCAAGCGTGGACGGTTCCCTCAGCGGCCTCATCAAGATTTCCGAGGCCGGATTTGGTGCGCTCAACGTGCAATCAAAGATCAGCGGCGCAGGAGGCCTGCCGGCCCTGACAGCCGACCAAAGCAGCTACCACCACTTCGACGCACTGACCGTTGGCGACACGAGCGATCCAAACACCTTCACCATCGCGAACGTCAGCCTGGTGCCGGCGTTTGTCACCGGCGTCGCGATCCAAGGGGCCAACCCGAAAGACTTCAAGGTCGTCAGGACGAAGTGCCGTGGCGTCGTGCTCGAGATCAGTGCCGGGTGCACCGTCGACGTCGCCTTTGTCCCCAAGGAGGCTGGTCATCGCTCGGCAACGGTGGTCGTGGCTACCGACACCGGCCAGTACACCAGTGTGCTCGTCGACGGCGACGCGCACTTCACGCCGACCATTCAGGCCGGTGCGACCGACGTGACCGCTGGCGAGGAGGTCGGCATCGGCGGTACGGGCTTCGCCCCAGACGCGACCGTGACGTTGCTGTGGGCCGATGGGGCCGGCCAACGCACCACGGTGCAGACCGACAAGGTCGGCAGCTTCCTGATCTCGATGCCGGTGGCCGCCAACGAGCGCCCCGGCGACCGCCTGCTGGTTGCCCAGACTCCCGGAACCGGCACCGAACCCGCTTCCGCCGTGCTGCGGGTCGTCGCCAGACCCGTCGAAGATTTCGACGCGGCCTCGCCCGACTGGCCCGGCCCCTAGTTTCAGCGCACGATTCATGTGCGTGGGCACCAAAATGGGCCTGGCACGCCCATCTCGGTGCCCACGATCGCTATCCCGCCATTGCCAACGCCTCGTGCAGACGAGCGATCACCCACGCCGGGCGGTCACGGACGTCTTCGTAGGTAAAGGTCAGCACGCGGAGACCACGCAGTGTCAGTTCGGTGTGCCGCTGAGCGTCAACCTGGCGCTGGCGGCGTGAGGCGTGGGTGCCATGACCGGAGACTTCAACAACAAGTCCACCGGGAAAGTAGGCGTCGACTCGTGCGATGGTTCGTGTTCCATCGCTGTAGGTCTTCTGCAGGATCGGTCGGCTGACTCCCGCCTGACGGACCAAACTCACAAACCAACGCTCGAGCCGACTCTCGCCGCCGGTGTCCACCAGCGCGTCGAGTAGCAAGCGGCCTCCATTGATGCCAGTGCGGTGGTCGCGGATAACCCGTGCGCGCAATCGCTCTTCAGCGACCAATCGAAGTCGGATCGCGGAGTCGATTGCATTCTCGGTCTCAGCGCGCGTGAATGCAAACTGAGGAGACTCAAGGATCAGCCGTTCAGCGGTGAGACAACGAAATCCCCGCACGGTCACGATGTCGGCGCTAGTGAGCGGCCGACGAGTCGAGCACACCAATCCATCGGTTGAGTACCGACGGTGGGCACGCGCCACCAGGAACTCGGTAGAGCAGCCAGGAAAGCCATCGAGGCCATAGAGCCGCGCCGCCGCTCGACCGGCTGCTACTCCGAAGCCGGCGAGATCGGCAAGACCAGATGCCATCGCTCGCTCGAAAGTGGGCGGCGATCCGGCCAAAGCGAAAGATCGCGGCCCGAGGCGGTTGATGAGGCCACGTTGCTCCCACTTGCTGCGCAGCGAGGTGTCGACATTGTGAGTCTTCAACTGTGCGGTGGAGACAACGCTGTGCTGGCTGGCGGCCAATGCCGCAATCTGGCGAAATCGGTCGTCCATTGTTGGAGTGTGCACGACGGGTGTCACAGCGCAGGAGGTATGAATCGCGGGCACCGGAATGGGCGCCGACGGCCCATATCAGTGCCCGCGATGGTCGGGCGGGGGTCAGCCGCCGGGGATGATGGGGGCGGCTGCAACCATGCGGCCCGACACCAGCATCGAGGTGGTGCAGTTGCCGGAGAGGTCGCCTCCACCGCTGCACGCGATCTGGAACACCAGCGAGGAACCGCCGAGCACTTCGATCGGTGAGACCAACGAGACACGTTTGTCGCCGATGACATCGCTGAGCGCCAACGTGTAGATCGGAGTCGAGCCGTTCATCAACACAGCCACGCCTGCGTCCTTGTCGGGATTCTGCAGGGCGAAGTCGGTGAGTTGGAACGTCGAGCCGGCGGGTACCTCAACGGTGACCGATGCCGTTTGCCCGGCCGGGGCTGCAGGGGCGAGCATCTTGCTAAACAACGCGCCCTCATCAGCATTGGCCGGCGGCGCAACAACCAGGGTGGTCACCGGCACCGAATCGTTGGAGACAATTGGCGTCGAAGCGACCACGGATGTCGAAGAAATGGCCGCCGGAAGCTGTTCGGCAACAGCCTCGTCGGCGGCGTCGCGAACTGCCGGCTTGACGATTCCGAACCACACCGCGCCGAGCACGACGACCGCGGCCAGCAACCCCAACAGTCGGACGAACAGGCGCTCGGGCACCATCGAGGCCTGTACGAACGTGACCGGCGCACTGGCCGTCGGGCAGCCCGGCTGATCTGCGTCGATCGTGAACTGCACCGTGCGCGATCGACGCTCCCATTGCAGTCGATTGGCGTGCACTTTCAGCCGGATGAGCGAACTTGCGCCCGGCTCGACGCCTGCTGCCGGCGGATCAAAATCCCCGTCGACGCGACCCGTCGGGTCGAGCAGGTGCAGCCGGCACGATGCCTGGGTGTTGCCCTGGTTCTCGAGCATCATCTCGTACACCGCCGTGCGCCGAGCGCGCAGGGCCGGCTGCAACATGTGCAAGCGCCGAGTGAATGTCGGACCAACCTGCAATGTTGTCTCGGATGACCCGACGTCGTCTGGGTCGCTCTGCGGCACGATGCGAACCGTCAGCGCGGTGGGCCCGGCCGTGGTGGACGGCAGCAGCGGAGGGTGGACCTCGACGTCGACGACCTCTTGGGAACCGCCGAACAAGGTGACGGTGCCGGGTCGGATCGTTGTCCAACCAGCGGCGAGACCTACCGGTGCGAGCGAGAAGGTTTCGGTGGTGTCGCCGAGGTTGACGATCGTGAGCTGGAAGACGGCCGACGTACCCGGCACGACCTCGATATCGCCTCGCGAGAACCATGCCTGAGCAGCCATCGCAGCAACGCTACTGGCGGTCGCATTGCCGTGGGCGTCAATCCCGCCGCAATCTGTGGCGAATGCGTGTTGGGCTCAGCGAAAGCTGATGCGGTCCCCGCCGGCCGACTTCGCCTGTCGCAGCGCGTCGTTGGCGGTTGCCAGGAGCTTGCTTGCGTTCGTTGCGCCACTACCGACGGTGACACCGACGGACGCGCTGAGGTGCACGTCGCAGGGCAGCGCGGACCACGATCGGGCGGCGATCAGCTGGCGAACTCGTTCGAAGACAATCCGGGCGTCGCCAGGGGAGGCATCGCGCAGCACCATCACGAACTCGTCTCCGCCAGTTCGCACCACCGAGTCACCACGACGACACACCCGTTCGAGCAGCACGGCAACCGCCTGCAGCACGCTGTCGCCAGCTTCGTAGCCAAATCGTTCGTTCACGAGAGCAAATTCGTCGATGTTCAGCGCCGCGATGCACACCGGAGCGTCATCCGACAACGCCTCCGGCAACCACCGGCCGAGGAACTGGCGATTCGGCAAGCCGGTCAACGCATCGGCCTCGCCCGCCGAGGCCTGGCGCAGACGATCGACACCGGCGCGGACGTTGTCCCACCGATCAGCCGTCTGGCAACGCAACTTCGCGTTCAGGTGATCGACATAGCGCTGCAATGCGGTGCGGGCATCGTCCTTGCGGCCCATGCTCCACAACACATCGACCTCGACGGAGCACAGGGGCCCGAGACAATCCTCGACGTCGAGATCGTCGGCAAGCATTCTGACTTCGTCGATCAGCGTCAGCACGGTCGTGTCGAGTATCGAGTGCCAACGAGCGATCACCTCCCCGACCGCGGCGACCACCAGTTCACGACGCATGCCATGTTGGAGGGCCAGGGCTCGGGCGCGAGCAGCGTCGGCGAGAGCCGAATCGTGATGGCCGATCTCGGCAAACATGACAGAGCGATGAGCCAGGGCGACGCACGTCGGGCCGACTTGCTGACTGCCTTCCGGGTCGAGCGCTGCGGTAGCCGCGTAAAGCCCATCACGGAGGTGGCGGCTTCGCTGCGCCGGATCAGTTTCCGCGACGGCAGCGGCTCGGTAGGCCGCTGTCAGGCCGGCATACGCAGTTTGGCGTTCGTCGTCGGTCTCTGCGACCCGCAGACACCGGTCGTACAGGGCGAGTGACGATTCGAAGAATCCCGACTGGTCGCAGGTCACCGCCAGGTCGTAGATCGCAGGATAGGCGGAAGGATCGTGAGGAAGTTGCTCGACCGCGTACATCACCTCTGCGAGCAGGCGCGTACCGCTGGCCTGCTGGTCGTGTGCTGCATTGTCTTGGCTCACCCGATGAATCCTTCCGTGAACGGCCTACGATGCCCGGTCGTGGCCGGCAACTTCCCTGTTTCACGCCCCCGACGACTGCGCAGATCTGCTGCAGTGCGGCATCTCGTCGCGGAAACACGGCTCAACGTCGCCAACCTGGTGGCACCACTTTTCGTGCGGGAGGGAATCGACGAGCCGCAGCCGATCAACTCGCTGCCTGGTGTGGTGCAACACACCCGCGACAGCCTGCGCGCCGAGGTCAGCGAGTTGGCCCGTCTCGGCATTGGTGCCGTGATCCTGTTCGGAGTGCCTTCCACCAAGGATTCCATCGGCTCGAATGCGTTCGATCCTGAGGGAATTGTGCAATTGTGCTTGGCGGATCTGGCAGGTGACGTCGGCGATCAGGTGGTGTTGATGGCTGATCTGTGCGTCGACGAGTACACCGACCACGGTCATTGCGGCGTGCTCAACGGACCGGCCGATGATCCCAACACATCGGTCGACAACGACGCCACGCTCGAGATCTACGGTCGCATTGCCGTTGCCCAGGCCACGGCGGGGGCTCACGTCGTAGCTCCCAGCGGGATGATGGACGGCCAGGTCGGGGCGATTCGTTCGGCGCTCGATACGGCAGGGTTCTCCTCGACGGCGATCATGGCGTACTCGGCCAAGTACGCCAGCGCGCTGTACAGCCCATTCCGCGATGCTGTCGATGTACAGATCGCCAGTGGCGGGAACCGCAGGGGTTATCAGCAGGATTTCCGCAACGTGCGCGAGGCGCTGGTCGAAGTCGATGCCGATGTGGCACAAGGTGCCGACATCGTGATGGTCAAGCCGGCGTTGTCATATCTCGACGTCATCGCCGCGGTGCGCGCCCACGTCAACGTGCCGGTCGCCGCGTATCACGTCAGCGGTGAGTACTCGATGCTGAAAGCGGCCTCGGCCAACGGCTGGATCGATCACGACGCCGTCGCTGTCGAGCACCTCACCGCAATCAAGCGGGCCGGCGCCGATGTAATCCTGACCTACCTGGCCCGCTGGTTCGCAGAAACACAGCAATGAGCACCAACGCCGAGATCTTCGAGCGGACCTGCCGGGTCATCCCCGGCGGGGTGAACTCCAGCATTCGGGCATTCAAGGCAGTCGGCGGCACGCCGTACATCGTCGAACGCGCCGAAGGGCCGTACGTGTGGGATGTCGAGGGTCGCCGTTACATCGATCTGGTGCAGAGCTACGGGGCGATCATCCTGGGTCATGCGCACCCGGTGATCACCGCTGCCGTCAGCGCTGCCGCTGCCAACGGCACCTCCTACGGCGCACCGACGCCGGGTGAGATGCTGCTGGCCGAGGCTATGACCGAGCGCGTCCCCAGCTGCGACATGGTTCGACTGATGAACTCCGGCACCGAGGCCACCAGCACGGCCGTGCGATTGGCGCGGGGCTTCACCGGCCGCGACCGCCTGGTGATCTTCCACGGAAACTTCCACGGAGCCACCGATGCGTTGCTGGCCGCTGGAGGAAGCGGCGTGGCCACGTTGGGCCTGCCGGGTACTGCAGGTGTGCCGGCCAGCGCGGTGGCAAACACGCTGGTCGTGCCGTACAACGTGGTGCCGAAACTCGACGATCAGGTTGCCGCGGTCATCCTCGAACCTGTCGCCGCAAACATGGGGGTCGTTGCGCCATCGGCGGGGTTCCTGCAGGGCCTCCGCGCCGAGTGCGATCGCGTGGGTGCGTTGCTGGTGTTCGACGAAGTCATCACCGGATTCCGGCTCGGTCCCGGCGGCGCCCAGGTCAAGTACGACGTGGTGCCCGACCTGACCACATTCGGAAAGGTGATCGGCGGCGGGCTGCCCATCGGTGCGGTCGGCGGGCGCCGTCAGATCATGGAGACCTTGTCGCCACTCGGCCCCGTGTTTCACGCCGGCACGCTGGCCGGCAATCCCTTGGCCACCGCGGCGGGGCGCGCTGCACTACACGAACTGACGGACGACGTGTATGTGGAGCTCGCCACCCGAGCCCGACGCCTCTCGTCATTGCTGGCCGAAGCCTGCGACGAGGCCGGCATCGCATCCCACTTCCCTGTGGTCGGCACCCTGGTTGGCATGTACTTCGGCGATGGTGATGTGCCAACCAACTTCGTCGAGGCCAAGACCACCGACGAGCAGGTCTACCGCACGTTCTTCCACGCCATGTTGGCCGAGGGCATCGCCTTGGCACCCGGCGCGTACGAGACGCTGTTCGTCGGCCTCGGCCACACCGACGACGTCCTCGACGCGATTGCCGAGGCCGCCGGTCGAGCAGCGACCGCCACCGCCAGCCGGCTCGGCTGACCTAACCTCGTTACGATGCGGCAGTTCGTTTCGTTCCGCTTCTGGCTTGCTATCGCAGCGCTGATCGGCCTCACATACGGGTTGTGGTACGTGTTGGTTCGCCAGGACGACAGTGTCGCGGTGATCGGGCAACCGGCCCAGGCCGCCACGGCCGAACATCGCGTCAATCTGTTGCAGCCGGTCTACAGCGTGCAGGCCACTGCCGGTTTCGCCATGGTTGACGGCGTCGCCAACGGCGACATGCAACTGGCGCTCGACGCAACACGCACCATGATGGTCCGAGCCGGCACACCGGGCCAGATCACGTGCGGCAAGCTGGCCGAGATCAACCAGTGTGTGGTCGCGGCCGACCTCCTCGGGGAGGCCGTGGTCTGGTTCTCGTTGATTCCCAACCCCCAACGCGCCAGTTTGCTGCTGCCGGGGGTGACCGAGGTACGCAAGGACAACTGGGTACTACTGTCGAACGGGTGGGAGGTCGCTCGCAGCGAAGTGGTCGAGCGCAACTGCGATGCAGCGGGACTCGACGACTTCGTCCAACAGTTCGGCGGCAGTCTCAGCACATCGACGTTCAGCTTCGAACAACAAGAGATCGTCAAGGTCACGTGTTTCGAAGAGCCCGAGAATTCGACGACCACCTCGTCGAACCCGACAACACTGGTACCGCCGGTGGTCGTCCCGATCGACACCGCGGTGATCCCCGCCGAGCAGATACCCGAGATCGAGGCACCTGTGACTGGCGTGCCGATCGAAACCGTCGCCGGCTGATCGTCGGGGCTCTGGCAGCTACGGCTTGCGGCGCTGACGAGCGATCTCGTAGGTCGCGAGTGCAGCCGCGGCGCTGACGTTCAATGAGCTGAGTCGACCCAGCATGGGGATGCTGACGATCAAGTCACATCGATCGCGTGTCAGGCGCGACAGGCCGGCACCCTCGGCACCCAGCACCAGGCAAACCCCTTCGACCGCGAGGTCGCCGATGTCGAACAGGGCGCGGTCGGCGCCATCGTCGAGACCGATCACCCAGATCCCGGCATCCTTGATGCGAGCCAGCGCTGCAGGCAGCCCGCCGACCAGCGCCATGGGTACGTGCTCAACGGCGCCCGCTGCAGCCTTGGCGACGGTGGGCGTGATGTGCACTGCGCGGTGACGAGGCAGCACGACACCATCGACGCCCGCTCCGTCGCAACAGCGCAGCATTGCGCCGAGGTTGCCGGGATCGGTGACGCCGTCGACGGCCACCAGGAACGGGGCGCGACCCGGACGGCGCTTGATGAGATCTGCGAGGTCGGTCTCGAGCAGGGGCGCGGCGAAGGCAATGACACCCTGCGGCGCTTCGCTGCGCGCCTTTGCTTCGAGGCGCTTGCGGTTGACCTCTTGCACTGGGGCGCGCACACTGCGGGCGATGTCGACGATGTCGGTGACGATATCGCTGGCTGATTCGCCGTCGAGCAGGTCGGTTGCCACCCATACCTCTTGCACTTTGCGCTTGCCGGCGATCAGCAACTCGCGCACCGCTTGCCGGCCTTCGACCTGCTCACCACCAAGGGTCTTCTCCGGCTTGCGACGTTCTTCGCCGGTCGGCGTGATCCGCCCTGTGCGGCCAGCGCCTCGCGAGGCGAATTGCCGCGAGGACCGCTCGGGAGCGCCGCGACCCTTCGCACCTCGTGTGGCGGGAGCCGCGCGGCCCTGCGCCGCAGGCTTCGCACCGCGACCCTTCGGTGCGGCCGAGCGCGGCTGAGCCCCCCGCCGTCCACCGGCACCGCTTGCCTGTCGTGCTGCCATCCGTACTACTCCCTCGTCATCACGGCAACCGCCCAGCAGGCAATGCCTTCGTGGCGCCCGAGAGCGCCCAATCCTTCCGGTCGCCGCCCTTTGACGGTGACCGGCGCTCCGCATGCCTGGCTCAATCGGGCCTGCATTTCAGCCCGATGCGGCGCCAGCTTGGGCGAATCGCACACCACCGAGCAGTCGACATTGCCGATGGTCCAGCCGTCGGCGCGTACCAGTGTGCCTGCCTGGGCGAGCAAGACCAACGAGTCGGCTC
>JAYTZE010000808.1:0-2540 GCA_043742385.1 Ilumatobacteraceae bacterium | reverse complement strand
CGAAGGTGTCGATTGCGCTGTTGATCAGGCGTTGAGCGCCCTGCCAGTCGGCAACGTCGTCGCCGTTGACGATGGCCTCGCCCCCGAGCGCTTCGATTTCTGCGACGACGTTGTGTGCGGGAGTGACATCTGTGCCGGTGCCATCGTTGGCGCCACCGAGATCGTTGACGACAACACGCGCTCCTTCACGAGCGAAAAGCAGGGCGTGTTCGCGCCCGATGCCACGGCCAGCTCCGGTGATGATCGCAACCCGGCCGTCAAGCGATCCCATGCCATCCTCCTCCAGACGAAGGCACGCTAGCCATCGAGCCCGACGGGAGTGAACTCTAGAAGAAGGCGATATCGATGGCCGAGCCCCGCAGGAGCAGTTGGCCGGGCAAGACGTCGACGCCTTGATACTTGGCTGCGACGAGAACCCCGTCGACGTTGCCGGCGATGGTGCCGACGGCCAGACCCGCCGCAGCCAGTGTGTCGGTGGCTTGCTGCAAGGTGAGGTTGCCGAGCGGCGGAACGCCGACGAGGTCGGGCCCCTGGGAGATCGCGACGCTGATGACCGCGCCACGATCAACACTGCTGTCAGGCGGCAGATCTTGTCGCACGATCAAGCCTGCGGCGATCGAGTTGCTGAATTCCGGGGCAAGCTGAGTCAGCACCAGGCCTTGTGCGTCGAGGGCCGCTGTCGCCGCCTCGACAGTCAAGCCGGTGAGGTTGGGAACGACTCGCGGCTGCGGGCCCGCCGATAGCACTACCGCAATGGCGGTGTTCGGCGTCACAGTGTCTCCAGCCTTCAACCCTGGCTGCTCGGGCACCATCCAACTGACCACCACGCCCGCAGGGACCGTTTCATCGAAGACCGGATCCCCCTGCTGCAGAACCAACCCGACATCGCCGAGGCGCGTAGTTGCCTCCGCGAGCGTCAAGCCGACCAGGTCGGGCAGCGGTCGTGGCGCCGGGCCAGTGCTGACGATCAGCTGGAACGGCTCGTTCTCGTCGACATTGGTTGCCTCGTCGGGCTGGGTGCGGATGACGATTCCGGCCGGGATGTCGTCGCTCGCCTCGCGAGTCACGACGGTGTCCCAGTCGAATCCGGAGATCTGGTTGAGGGCCTCGGCTTCTTCCAACCCAGCGAGAGGGGGCACCTGGTACGTGCGCGTCTGATCGCGCGTGACGACATAGCCGACGCCGCCAGCGGCGGCCGCGAGTAGCAGTACCACCGGGAACACCCATTTGACCCAACCACGTCGACGCCGCGGCTCCACTTCAATCGGTTCAGTTGTCGGCGGCCGGACAGGCTGCGCCGTCATCTCCTCATTCGTTGGCACGTACTCCGTCGTGACCGGAGGCGGTGTGTCCGACAGTCTGGCCACGGGCACGGGCGGCGGCAACGACGGTCGGGTGATCGCGCCCGATGAGTCACCGAAGAGCCCCAGGTTCGGCAGATTGATCGGCGTCGGACGCGACAACTTCTCGGCAGCCTGCACCAGGGCCCGACCGAACTCGGCGGCCGAGTACCGATCGTCGGGCAGCGGGCGTCCGGCGCGTTCGAGCACCGCAGCCAGGGGGCCGAGATCGGCCGATACTGGCATCAGTCGGCCGATGCGATTCGACAAGGTGGCCACTGTCGAGTCGCCGGCGAACGGCACGGCACCCGACATCGATTCGAGCAGCGTCAGACACAACGAATACACGTCGCCTTTCGGACCCCGACGACCGGATTCCGCCAGCTCGGGCGCGGCGTACATCGCCAACGCATTGCTGACGTGAATTCGATCGGTCCACAACGCCTCACCAACGACGTTGGCCAGGCCGACGTCGGTGATGCGCAAGCGCTCGTCGTCGCCGAACACCAGCGTCGACGGACGGATGTCGCCATGCACCAGGCCGTGGCGATGGACAACATCGAGTGCTTTGCACGCCTCGAGGCCAACCATCAGGGCCTGTGAAGGCGTCAGCGTGCGTCCGCGGTCGAGGTACTCTCGCAGGCTTCCGCCTCCGAGGTGCTCGACGATGACGTACATCGCCTTGCGATCGTTCCAGATGTCTGCACCCCAGTCGTATATCTCGGCGATGTTGGGGTGCTTGATCGACGCACCCTGCTCGGCGGCAAGACGGAAGGCGCGCTCGAAGCCCTCGCCGGCACTGAGATCCGGGTGGACGACCTTGATCGCGACGACACAGTGTTCGACCAGGTCAAAGGCATCGAAGACAGCCGCATCGACACCACTGCCGCGGCGAGGCCCGAGTTGATAGCGACCCGCCACGACCCGACCGTTGAACTGTGTATCCATCACTGTCATGGGGTGCCCAACGCTACCGCGACTGCGGCTCGGACAGCGTTCATGCGCGAAATCGGTGCGGCGACCGGAGAATCAGCCCAGAATCACGAAAGAATGCCTGAAGTATGAATCGCATGAAATGGCTGCATCTCAATTCCCAACAGCGGCGACTGCTGGCGTGCAGCGTGGTGATCGCTGGCGGCCTCGTCCTGGTGATCCTCGGATTCAGATCATCGGTCACCGGGCGCCAGGCGCTGGCTCTTC
>JAYTZE010000807.1:0-2541 GCA_043742385.1 Ilumatobacteraceae bacterium | reverse complement strand
CAGTTGGTGACGACGAGCGGGCTGATCACCATCCCGACCGAGGCCGACTTCGACGGTCCCCGCGGCGCCGACATCGCCAAGTACCTTCAGGGCGCGGCCAGTTCAGCCGCGGAGCGGGTCGCCCTGTTCCGTCTGGCGTGGGACATGTCGATCAGTGCATTCGGCGGACGACAGTCGCACTACGAACTGTTCTTCTTCGGCGACCCGCCGCGCATGAAGCAGGCGCTGTACGGGGTGTACGACCGCAGCGAGTGCGTCGCTCGCGTCAACGCTTTCGTGACCGATACGGGCTGGCCGCAGACTGCGCTCAGCTGACCGGCTGTGCTTGCCGCGCTGCCACCAGCGCTTCGCGGTAGCGATCGACGTTGGCCATCTTGACACCCTCGTAGCCGCGGACCTGATCAATCAATCCGACCAGCTCGACGGCCTTCGCGTGGTCGTGAGTCAACATCGCCGATGCCTCGTCTACGAGCTCGATGTACTCCTTCACCATGGCGCGCTCGGTGCGTCGTACTTTGGCGCGAGCGAACGGATCGAATGCTGTGCCACGCAAGCCCTTCATCGCTCGAAGCGACGCAAGCACCGGCACCGACCACGCTCCGAAGCGCAGCTTTCGACCGAGTCCCATCGACCGCAGCATCGGTGGGTACAGGTTCCAGGTCATCTTGGCGTCGCCACCGAACTGTGCCGCGACCCTTGCACGGCCGGCCAGCAGCAACCGGGCTACTTCGTACTCGTCTTTGTAGGCCATCACGTGATGCAGTTGGCGAGCAACGATGGAAGCGAACGGGCCATCGCCGCCGGCTCTCTGTTCGGCCTGATGGGCACGCACCACGACGTCGGCGTAACGTGCCGCGTACCGCCGGTTCTGATAGGCGACGAGGTCGCCGGCGCGGCGCTCGACGAGCTCGCGCAGCACCGCATCGTCGATGCCGTCAACCGAATACGGCTCGAGTTCGTAGGCGATGCTGGCACCCGCAGCCTTCTCGACCTCACCCGGCTCCACGGTCCAGCGGCGGCCCCAACGGAATGCCGACAGGTTGGCCTCGACCGCTGTGCCGTTGAGCTCGATGGCCCTCTCGATTGCCTCGCCAGGAAGGGGGATGAATCCAGCTTGATACGCGACGCCGACCATGAACACGTTGGCCGTCACGGCGTTTCCCAGCAACGCTGTCACGATCTGCGCTGCGTCGACGTACAGGTTGCGCGTCGCGTTCGTGCGCTTGGCGAGTTCGGTGCGCAACGGCGCGAGGTCGAGTCCGTGCGAGGCGACCTTGCCGATCATCCTGCCAGTGGGTGCGATGGTTGTCGACACGACAGCAACGCTGCTGTCCGGATCGAGCCCGGCGAGGTTCGGTGAGGTCGACGACGCCAAGGCATCGAACGCCAACAGAACTCCGATCTGGCCGGGCGTTGGATCACCGATCGTCACGGTGGATACCACGGGTCCGGCCTTCTGCGACAGACCTGTCTGGTCTGCCGTCTTGGCATCGACGCCTGCGATCTGTGCGGCTGCAGCCAACACCGCGCTAACGGTGACGACCCCGGTTCCACCGATGCCAGGCATGCGAATGGCGACATCGTTGGGCACAACGAGCTTCGGCTCGGGAAGGTCGCCGGCGGCCGACACTGAACGCTTGGCCTTCTTCGCCTTCCCAGGCTTCACAGTGATGAACGCCGGACAATCTCCTTTCAGGCAACTGGCATCGACATTGCAACTGGCCTGATCGATCACGGTCTTGCGACCGAACTCGGTCTCAGTTGAGTGCAGCGACAGACAGTTGGACTGCACACCGCAATCACCGCACGCCTCGCAGACGCGCTCGTCGATCATCACCCGGAATGTCGCCGGCGCAAGGATGCCGCGCTTGCGATCGCGGCGCTTCTCGGCCGCGCATTGCTGATCGTGGATGTGCACAGTGACACCGTCGATGATGCGCAGCTTTTCTTGCGCGTCGACGATGGCATCGCGGTGTACAACGTCGACGCCACCAGGAAGATCAACACCGCGGTACTTGGCGGGATCGTCGGTCGTAATGGTGATGTGCTTCACGCCTTCGGCCATCAACATGCGGGTCATCTCTGGCACCGTGCGCAGACCCGCAGCATCCTGCCCACCGGTCATCGCCACCGCCGCGTTGTAGAGGATCTTGAACGTCATCGTCGTGCGCGAAGCGATCGCCGCCTGCACAGCGAGCTGGCCACTGTGGAAGTACGTACCGTCGCCCATGTTCTGGAAGAAGTGGTGATCCTCGACGAATGGAGCAGTGCCGATCCATTGCGCGCCCTCGCCACCCATCTGGGTGATTCCGGTGACGTGACCGGTCTGTTCGCGCGGCACGATACTGACCATCCCGTGACAGCCGATGCCGGCGCCAACGAGCGAGCCCTCTGGTACCAACAAGCCTGTGTTGTGCGGGCAGCCTGAACAGAAGAACGGAGTACGCACGGCCTCTGCCCCGAGCGAGATTCGCACGGGCTCGGACTTGCGTACCGTGGCCAACTGGTCTGCGGGAACACGCAGGGTCAACACGCGGCGCA
>JAYTZE010000806.1:0-1113 GCA_043742385.1 Ilumatobacteraceae bacterium | reverse complement strand
TTCGAGTCGGGCGATGGCTGATTGGGTGGTGCCGACAAGTTCGGCGAGTTGGCGTTGGCTGAGCCCCTTCTTTTCTCGGAGCGCCCGGATTTCGAAGGCGAGGCGGATGGCGCGTCCGGCGTGTTCGTAGCCGTGGCGTCGTTCGTCGCTGTCAGCGCGGCTGGCTTTGATGTCGGTCCAGTTGGTGGTCATGTTGGTTGCTCCTCGCTGAGGTGGCCGTCGGTGATGCAGCGCTGCATTGCTCGGCGGGCCCGGTCGATTTCTGCTCGTTCTCGGGGTCGGGTTTTGGTGAACACGGTCAACAGGACGATGATTCGTCCGGTGGCGATGTAGTTGCTGATACGGGTGCGTTGCCGGCCGAGGTAGAAGCGCAGCTCGCGGAGCTTGCCGTCGAGTTGGCGGGTGAACGGTTCGCTCAGTAGTACTCCTTGGTCGGCGAGCAGGTCGATGTAGCGTTCGGCTTGACCGAACTCGTCGTCGGTGAGCGAGTCGAGCCACTTGCTGACTTCGGGTTCGAGCTCGACCGTGCCCCAGGCCATAGCAGCGATGCTATCACCCGCCATCCGTGACCAGGATCGCGGCGGTCATCGGGCCGACACCGAACAGGTCGGTGACTGTCGCTGAGGACGCTCGAACGACCACGGCGATGCGTTTGTGTGACTCCTTCAACTGGGCATCGAGGCGGCGGATGTCGTCGAGCAGATCGCCGGCGAGGTCGAAGCGGATCTGTTCCACCGCTGTTGCCGGTGTCACATCGGCGAGGAATGCAACAGCGTTGGAGACGTTGATTTCCTTGGAGATCCCGCCGGGTGAGAGCTCGACCAGCAGCGCGTGCAGGCGGGACACGACACGTGATCGCTGTCGCCCGATGTCGGAGTTCCGCTTCGACAACAAGCGGCAGCACTTCACTGTTTCCGACCGATTGCACTTGGCGCAGATCACGAGTCCGCAGCGCGGTCACGTCTTGTCAGGTTGGCGTCGTCAGCGACATCGGCGGCGCGTTGGGCGTCCTCGTGGAACGCATCGGTGAGGGTGCCGTTGCGCCGAGTGGCCCGACATCTGGCGGACGACTCCTGGTCTGCGTCCTGTGAGATCCTGCGGGTTCGTCGCTGG
>JAYTZE010000805.1:0-2547 GCA_043742385.1 Ilumatobacteraceae bacterium | reverse complement strand
GCAGATACTGGCCGATCGTGACGATGTCGACCCCCACCCCCGCCAGGTCGGCGAGGCACCCGGTGATCTCGGTGGACGTCTCACCCATGCCGACGATGAGCCCCGACTTCGTCGTCAACCCGGCAGCCTTGGCACGGGCCAGAACCGACAAGCTGCGCGCGTATCCAGCGGAGGGCCGCACTGCACGCTGGAGTCTGGCGACCGTCTCGATGTTGTGGTTCAACACGTCGGGTCGAACCTCGAACAGCACACTCAATGAGTCGGCATCGCCCTTGGCATCGGAGATCAACGTCTCGACCCGCGTGCCGGGGCAGAGCTGACGGATGGCTTCGACACAGCGGGCGACGTGAGCCATGCCGCCGTCGGGTAGATCGTCGCGTGCCACCATGGTCAGTACCGCATGAGCCAGCCCCATGCTGGCCACGGCCTCGGCGACCCGTCCGGGTTCGTCGTCGGCGGGTGCCAACGGCTTGCGCGTATCGATGAGACAGAATCCACAGGCCCGTGTGCAACGCTCGCCCAGCACCATGAACGTCGCTGTGCCGTCGGCCCAACAGTCGCTGAGATTGGGGCAGCCGGCTTCTTCGCACACGGTGACCAGACCGAGATCGCGAGCCGTCTTCTTCAGGGCGATCACCTCTGGCCCATGTACCACCTTGGGACGCAGCCAGTCGGGCTTGCGGGTCGAGATGGCCAGGCCGTCGGCGACACCGACTTGGGCGAGGCGCCGCACCACCGCGCCGGGGCCTTCGCCGCGTGAGAACGCCGAAAGCTCATCTGGCCGGTGTTTCCACGCAACGTCTTGACGTTCCATCGTTCCGCCGTCCCACACACCCGCAGCGTGACGGGCGACGACCTCAGCGACATCTTCGAGCGAGGCGTCGATGCCTTCCTCTGCCAACGACGAGACCGGCCGGTCGGGTATTCCACAAGGCACGATGTACTCGCGCATGTAACGCATGTCGGGTGCGATGTTGAGAGCGAAGCCGTGCATCGTGCGACCATGGGCGAGGCGAACGCCAATCGCACAGATCTTGCGCGGGCTCGGCCCGCTGACCCCGACCCACACACCGGGGTATTCGTCGAGGCAACCGACATCGGCCACACCGAGTTCGCTGAGACTGGCGACGATCACTCGCTGGATCGCGCAGACATGGTCGGCGGCGCCGATGGAGTTCGACACGTTGACGATGGGGTAGCCAACAAGCTGACCCGGCCCGTGATAGGTCACGTCGCCTCCGCGCTTCACCGACACGAGTTCAGCACCGACCGAGGCCGGATCGACGAGCACATTGACGCCGAGGTCGGCACGCGGGCCGTGGGTGAACACGTGAGGGTGTTCGAGCAACAACAGATGGTTCTCGATGCCATCGGAGAACAACGCCTGCTGCACCGCGAGTGCCTCGCGGTAGGGAACCCTGCCGAGCCAGCGAACCCGCAGTGTCATGTCACAGCTCGGCGGACCAGTCGCGGGTCTCGAGCGCCTGCTTGATCTTCACCAGGAAACCGGCCGCGTACGCGCCGTCGAACGCCCGGTGGTCCCACGCCATCGCCAGGTTGCCGACGGGATGGATGGCAATGCCCTCGCCTCCATCGGCGGTACGTACGACGACGGGCTTGCGAGTGATTGCATCGGTCGACAGGATCGCGACCTGCGGCTGGTTGATGATCGGCATCGTCAGCACACTGCCGGCGGAGCCGTTGTTGGAGATCGTGAACGTGCCACCGCTGATCTCGTCGGGACTCAGATGTCGGCTGCGAGCCCGTGCAGCGAGATCGTTGATCTCGCGTGCAATCGCCCGGAGGCGCTTGGTTTCGGCGGCGCGCACGACGGGTACGAGCAGGCCCTGAAAGTCGAGATCCACGGCAATTCCGATGTCAATGAAGTTGTGCACCACCAGATCGTCGTCGGAGACGCTGGCGTTGAGATGCGGAAACTCTTCCAACGCCTCGACCACGGAGCGGGTGATGAAGGGCAAGTAGGTGAGTCCGAAGCCCTCTGTTGATTTCCATTCGGACTTGACCTGATTGCGAGTGATATCGACATTGGCGAAATCGACCTCGACCACGCTGAACGCGTGCGGACTGACACCCTTGCTCATCACCATGTGACTGCCAGTGAGCTTGCGGATCTTCGAAAGCCTCACCGTCGAGTCGCGTTCGCCCGCAGCGACTGGCGGCGCGGGCATTGGCAGCGGTGCAGGCGCAGGACTGGGCGCGGCGGCGGCCGGGGCGGCGGCCGGCGCAGCAGCGGGTGCCTGAGCCGAAGCCGAGGCGGCGGGCGGAGCGGCCTGGGCGGGCGTGCTATCGATGTAGTCGAGCACGTCGTCGCGCGTGATGCGCCCTCCCGGGCCCGTGCCCGTGACGAGGTCGACGTTGATGTTGTGCTCGGCGACAAGACGTCGCACGACCGGTGACAGCAGACGATTGTCGGGTGAACCATCGGCGGCTTCTGCGGCCTCCGGCGCAGGCGCGGCGGCGGGGGCCTCGGCAGCAGCAGGTGCAGGGGGGGCTTGTGCTGGCGCAGCGGGGGCCTCGGCCGCAGGC
>JAYTZE010000804.1:0-2547 GCA_043742385.1 Ilumatobacteraceae bacterium | reverse complement strand
GATGGAGAAGGAACGCACCGTTCCCGACCAGTATCCACTGTCGATGAACGCTCTTGTCTCGGCATGCAATCAGTCGTCGTCGCGTGAGCCGATCATGGCGCTCGACGAGTACGAGGTCGACGCGTCGATCACCTCGATGAAATCGCAGGGATTGGTTCGCATCGTCCACCCATCGCACGGTCGCAGTGTCACCCGCTATCGCCAGGTCGCTGATGAGAAGCTCGAGTTCGACGATGCAGCCGCAGCGATCGTCGCGGTACTGCTCGTCCGAGGTCCGCAGACTGTGGCCGAGTTGCGCTCGCGTACCGAGCGACTGCACACGTTTGATTCGGCGGGCGAACTCGACAGCTGCCTGCACGATCTCGCTGACAGCACGCTTGTGCGACTACTGGATCGCCAAACAGGGCAGAAGGAGCAACGGTGGCAGCAGCTGATCGCCGACGAATCCGAGCCGGTCGCAGCGCCCATCGCCCTCGTCCCATCGGCAGTCGCAGGCAGTATGGCCGATCGCCTCGTGCAGCTCGAAGAACGTGTTGCCAAGCTCGAATCCGCTCTCGCAGACCTGCTGTAGGAATTGCGATGTACACCCCTGCTGCGTTCGCCGAAGATCGGCCGGAGGTCGTTGCAGCCTTTCTGGCACAGCACCCGATGGCACAGCTCGTGACGATGACCGGCGATGGTTTGATTGCCACGCCGCTGCCAATGCTGTACGAGCCCGCCACCGATGGCAAGGGTTCGTTCGTGGGTCATGTCGCACGAGCCAATCGGCAGTGGGCAGAGGCATTGCCGCTGGTCGAGGCGCTGGCCATCTTCACTGGTCCGAATGCGTACGTCTCACCAAACTGGTATCCGTCGAAGGCGCGGCACGGCAAAGTGGTGCCGACGTGGAACTACGAGACGGTTCACGTCCGAGGCCACTTAGTTGTGCATGATGAGCTGGAGTGGAAGCGAGCACTCGTGACCCGTTTGACGCAGCATCACGAGTCGCAGTTCGTCAAACCGTGGGCGGTCGACGATGCACCGGCCGACTACATCGAGTCGATGCTCAACGCCATCGTCGGAATCGAGTTGCAGATCTCGTCGATCAGCGCCAAACGAAAGCTCAGCCAGAACAGACCCGAGGCCGACATTGCCGGGACGATCGCCGGCTTGAGTGATGTCGGCGGCCCGTCCGCGCGTATCGCCGAGGCGATGAAAGGCCAGTGGAGTGTTACGCGCCCAGCCGGGGTGTCGTGAAACACTCCACTACGGGCTAGCCGAGGTTGGGCCAGCGCCGTTTCTGACGCCGGCGTACGCCTGCTTTGCCCAGCTTGCGATGCTCGGCGAGCGCCCATTGGCGGCGCCAACCGTTGTAGTCGGGGCCGGTCAGCTTCGGGTTGGTTCCCGTGGCGCGACGTCGGCGTGATGTCCAGAAATCGGTCAATGCCTCGTCGCCAAGCGTCGTTGCGGCGGCTTCGATACGCGCATTGAAGCGGCGCGTCGATTCGCCTTCCACTGGCGACATCGGCGAGCCGAACACGACCTTTGTCTTGCCAGGTTTCGGGCGTTTCATACCCTTGCCGTAGATAGCACCGGAACCATCGATGAACATCGGCACCACGGCAGCCCCGGTTCGCGACGACAGGTACGCGGCACCGCCCTTGTACTCCTGGCCCCACCCATCGGGCGAGCGGCCGCCCTCCGGGTAGATCACCAAGCTCCAACCATCCTCGATCAACCGCTTCAGCTGAGCGCTGGTCTTGCGTCCGGTGACTTCACGATCGATGGGGATGGCGTTCAATGACAACGCAGCGATGATGCCCTTCCACCGAACGTCGAAGAAGAAGTCGGCGGCTGCGGCCACGACCAGCTTCGACCGCCAGGGCTCAGGAATGGCGATGATCGACAACGGAGTGTCGAGATGGCTGTGGTGAGTGGGAGCGAAGATCAATGGCGGCGGCTCCTCACGAACACGAAGATCCTCGAGGCGGTCGGCGCCATAGATCTCGGGGCGGGCCAAACCGTGCACGACCAACCGCAGAGGCCCGTTCGTGATGAGCTTGCGCGCTGCTTTCGCAGGCCCGCGACGGGCCCACGCTGTCTCGAAGTTGGCGCCCAACTTGGATGGATCGGGCGGCACCACAACGCCTTTGGGAACACTCGGTTTGCGGTACGGAAATCCGAGATTGCGCGCCGGCTTCAGGGCGCGCTGCAACGTCGAACTGGCTACGTCGCCGAGGCGGGTAGCACGGCGCAACCCGGTCAGCGAATAGGGGATCGTGCGCTTGCTCATTGCACGTCGGCCACCAGGAGTGCGGGTACGTGCAGGTGACTGACGGTCGGCGCGCGTCCGACCACATCGCTGGCAATCTCGAATGCGTCGTCCATGGTCGATGCGGGCGTGAAGCCGAGGCGGCGAACCGTCGGCGGATCGCCGCCGACGATGATCACCTTGCCGGCGTGCTGCAGGCCATGCGCGCCCCAATACCAGGCGTAGAAGGGATGCACGCCGTGATACGCGTTTCCCGTGCGATACAGGTGGCGATACCACTCGTCTTCGGCGTACTG
>JAYTZE010000803.1:0-5091 GCA_043742385.1 Ilumatobacteraceae bacterium | reverse complement strand
TGCAGAACTGGCTCTATGCCTGGCGGCGCTTTGCCGATTCGCCGCACTACGAAGGCCTGCGTCTAGGCCTCGCCGAGCGCATCGCGCAGCGGATCACTGCGGATGCAGAACACCTACGGCGGAACCTCACCCGGCATCGCAACCATCGCACGCTCGAGTTGTATGCACTGCTGATCGTCGGATTGTCGTTGCCCGACTACGACGACGGCTTGGCACGCTTCGCTCTCGACGAACTTGGCGAGAACTTGCTGACCGACGTGTGGACCGACGGTGTGCATCGCGAGTGCTCGACCGACTATCACTGCATCGCGCTGCGCTCATATCTCGGTGCAATCGCCAATGCCCGCGCTGTCGGGCTCGATCTTCCCGACGGATACATCGACCGGGCCTCGCTCGCCCTCGATTTCGCACTGCACATTCAACGTCCCGATGGGCTGACCCCGTCGTTCTCCGACGGCGACACGGTCGACTTCGGCGAACTCTTGGCGTTCGGCGCCGAGCTGTTCGATCGCGATGACCTGCGCTGGGCTGCATCGCGCGGCAACGCTGGAGCACGCCCGGCCAGCAGCGACTCGACGTTTCCGATCGGCGGATACCTCACCGCTCGCAGCGGATGGGGTGCCGGATCGACCGCCTACGACAACGAACGATTCATGCTGATGGACGCCGGGCCCATCGGCGACGGTGGCCATGGCCACTACGACCAGTTGTCGATCGAGCTCTTCGCCGAAGGCCGCTCGCTGGTCGTCGATCCCGGCCGTTACACCTATGTCGACAACCAGTGGCGACAGTGGTTCAAGGGATCGAAGGCGCACAACACCGTGACCATCGACGGTCTCGATCAGACGCCCTACCGGCGTGCCTCGCCGAAGAAGCCGACCTCGCAGGCACGCATTGTTCGCCGCACTTCGCGGGACGACTTCGACGCCATCGAGGCCGAAGTCACCAGCCCGCAGCATGAGGTCGTGCACATCCGTCACGTGCTGTTTCCGGCACGTGAGTACTGGGTAGTCCACGACCATGTTCGGGGCGACAGCGACCACATCTACGAGGCACGCTGGCACCTGCCAGCGGAGGCCGAAGGCCGCGTTGCCATCGAATGCGCAGGACACCAGACGGTCGTTCGATCTCCGGCGGGCACTCTGTTGTTCCCCGCATCGCTTGCAGTCGACATCGAACCAGGTTGGGTCTCTTCGATCTATGGCATCAAGGACCCCGCGCCCGTCGTCGTTGCGCGAGCGCATGGGACGGAAGCCGACATTGTCACGGTGCTTTCACCGGGTGCTGTCGCGATGACGATCGACGATCAGTCAGCAGATGGTCTGCTGCGATGTCAGGTAACACGCGGTTCGACAACGGACCGGATCGAGTGGGCGGCGCACACGGACGTTGCGTGGGAAAGGTGGAGCACGTGACCATGACCACTTCCAGTCCACCCGTCGGGTTCACGGCCGATCCGGTCGTCCCTGCGCGGGATCTGCTGCTCGACCCCGACAGCGTCGCCGAGCAACTCGGCCGCATCTCGCATCGGGACGGATCGATCGAGTCGTGCAGCCTGAGGCGCGTCAAGTACCGCATCGGGGAGAGCCTCCGCGTGGTGTACGACGTGGTTGCCGACGGCCGCCAGTTCGTGATGTCGGCGCGCACGTTCGACAATAGCGCCGCAGTGTTTCGGCGAGCCGAGGTCACAGCGTCGCCAGTCGACGGCATGCCCGGAGTCGCCCACGACCCGCACACCGACACCGTGTGGTGGACGGTGCCGAACGATCGGAAACTCCGCAACCTGGGAACGTTGCTCGATCCCCCTGCGCGTGTACGCCAGAGCAGCGGTGTGGCGTGGGACCAATCAGTCCTCGTCGAATACGCCCAGGAGCGATCGGCAACGGCCCGCCTGCTCGATACCCACGGCATGGTGACCGGCTTCGCCAAGGCGTACCGCGATCGCGACGCAGTCGAAGTCGCCGACCAGTACAACCGTGTCGCCGCATCGGTCGCGCTGCTCGACGGTGTCCGCACGCCACGTGCGCTCGGATGGGCGCGGCCCGATCGGATCATCGTGCTGGAGCCAATGCGCGGCCGCACGTGGACCAATCTGCCAGGGGACAAACAACCGGTCGCCATGCGACATCTCGGTGCTGCGTTGGCCCACGTGCACGGCCTGCCGACCGACTTCGGACGCGGACCGTTCCAACGGTATCGATCCGAGCGCGTGCTGAACAGCGCCGATCTTGTTGCGATCGCCAGGGTCGATGTCGCCGCCGTCACCCAACGGCTTCGCCACAAACTCGCCAAAGGGCCGCCGGCGGCCAGAACCGTGGTGTGCCTGCACGGCGACGTGCACGCCAACAACGTCTTGTTCGATGGCGACCAGGTGCATCTGATTGATTTCGACCAAGGCGGCTCGGGCGTTGCCTCGGCGGATATCGGCTCCATGTTGGCATCGCTGATGACCACTCGTCTGATCAATCCCGACGCAGCGGTCGCTGGCCTCGGCACCGCGTTCCTCGGCGGCTATGCAGCCGTTCGGCCGTTGCCGAGCACTGCCGAGTTGCGCTGGTACACGGCTGCGGCGTTCGTCGCCGAGCGGGCGATTCGGGCGGTCAACCGAGTGAATCGACCGGTGCTCGCGGTGCTGCCCGAACTGTTGGAGATGGCCGAAGCGATTCTTGCCGGGACGCTCGACGTCGATGGCTGAACGACCAACGCTGCTGTTCTACTGCCAACACGCATTAGGCCTTGGCCATCTCGTGCGGTCGCTGACGCTTGCCGGGGCGTTGAGCGAACGGTTCAACGTCGTCTTGCTGAATGGCGGGCGATTCCCCGAGGGCACGACCATCCCCGCCGGTGTGCGAGTGGTCAACCTGCCGCCACTCGGACACGACGGGACGTACAACCTCGTCAGTCACGATCCGGCGTGGTCTGTGGAGGCCGCAATGTGCGAGCGACCACGCGTCATTCTCCACGAACTTGCCGCCACCGAGCCCGCCGTGGTGCTGATCGAGCTGTACCCGTTCGGTCGCAAGAAGTTCGAGTTCGAATTGTTGCCGCTGCTCGACGCCGTGCACTCGATGGGCGTCGAACGCCCGCGTGTCGTGTGCAGCGTTCGCGACATTCTGGTCGGGCACCGCGTCGATCAAGCCCGGCACGACGAACGGGCTGCCGGGCTGGCCAATCGATACTTCGACGCCATCCTGGTTCACTCCGATCCGCAGTTCGCCCGCCTCGAAGACACGTTCCATCCGGCCACGGCACTCACCGTGCCGGTCCAGTACACCGGATTCGTCACGCACACCGCGCCAATCGAGCCGGACCCTGCTCAGCAGCTGAGACGCGTGCTTGTATCGGCTGGTGGAGGCATGGTCGGCGAGCCGTTGTTCCGTGCCGCTGCCGGGGCCCATCGGCGGTGGCACGCCGAAGCAGGATTGACCACCACCGTGCTCGCCGGGCCGTTCGCGCCAGAGCCCGTGTGGGCATGGTTGCAGGATGAAGCAGCACGACGCGACGGATTCGACGTCGTTCGCTATCTGCCCGACCTACGCGGCGAGATGGCCCGCTCGGCAGTTACCGTCAGCCAGTGCGGGTACAACACGACAATGGACATCCTGCGCGCACGCGTGCCCGCAGTGGTCGTTCCCTACGCCGAAGGCGGCGAGGACGAACAGCGCCAACGCGCTGAACGACTCGACAGTCTCGGACTACTGCGCTGCCTTTCGCCCGAGCACCTCGACGCCGACCGATTGGCCGATGCCGTCATGGCTGCGGCGACATCGACCCCGGCGCCTGTAACGCTGGATCTCGATGGCCGCGACATGTCGGCTCGCATCATCTCCGAACTGTTCGGCGCGACCATGGCACAGATCGCACTGTGAGCGACTGGCTCGACCCCGTCCGCTGGGCGCTCGATGAGTCACGCGAGCCTGCGCCGTTCTTCTTCCGCGACGACGACGCAGGTTGGGACGACGAGGCACTGTGGCGCCTGCTCGACTGCTGCCAGGCACAAGAAGTGCACATTGACGTGGCCGTCATACCGGTCGAGCTCGACGCCGATCGGGCCATCGCATTGTGCGACCGGGCCGCGACCGGGTTGGTGCATCTGCACCAGCACGGCTACAAGCATGTCAATCACGAGACCGCCGGCCGCAAGTACGAGTTCGGACCGAGCCGCAGCCACGACCAGCAACTCGCCGATATCGCCCAAGGTCGTGCGTTGATCGGCGGGCAACTGCATCCGTACGTCGAACCGATCTTCACCCCGCCGTGGAATCGTTGCACCGACCAAACTGCTGCCGCGCTTGCCAACCTCGGCTTCGAGATCCTGTCGCGCGACAGGTCGGCCGCGCCCTTCGGCATCGCCGACCTGGCCGAAGTGCCCGTGACGGTCGACTGGTTCGCAAAGACCAAGGGCGAGCCGTGGACGCGTGAACAGGTCGGCACCCAGATCGCTCAGCAGATCGTCGCTGGCTCGGCACCGGTGGGGATCATGCTGCACCACGCCACCACCAACCTCGAGCACCTGGCGCTGATCGATCAACTGCTCACGCTGGTCGCCCTCCACCCATCGGCGGTATCGACGTCGATCTACAACTCGTCGTTGTGAGTGATCGTCACGGTGTGACCGTCGAGCAGGGCGAGTCGTTCGCCAACCGTGTGACCCGTCTCGGTCATGCGCACAGTGAGGCCGGCGAGATTGGCCACCGGGACGTCGGCAAGTCCGTACGACTTGGCGAGTGAATGGATCACGCCGCCGTGCGTGACTACCAACAGTGAACCACCGGGGCTCGCTGCGTGGATCGCGTCGAAGGCCTCGAGCACACGGGACAGCATTGCGTCGACCGCTTCGAAGCCGTTGGGGCGGCGACCATCCTCCAGGAACCCTGGCCAACGCTTGCGGATCTCCACATCTGTCAATCCCGACCATTCGCCGACGTCGCGTTCGCGTAGTCGTTCGTCGACCATCACCGGCCCGACGCCGAGTTGCTGGGCAATGATCGCCGCCGTCTCGGCAGCGCGCAACAAGTCGCTGGAGATGATGCCGTCAACCGCACCGATCGAACCGGCGGCAACCGCAGCTTGGCGCCGGCCGAGTTCGGA
>JAYTZE010000802.1:0-1119 GCA_043742385.1 Ilumatobacteraceae bacterium | reverse complement strand
GCTGGTTACAACAAGGATCCGATCACGGCGCAAGGAATGAGCGACGCCTTCATCGACGCCGAACGGTGCTGTACTGCGTTGGACCAGACGTTCACCGGTAGCCGCACGTTCGACGAGGCGATGTCGGCATATCACCACACTCGTGATGAGCACGCGATGCCGGTCGAGGAGTTCACCACGCAGTTGGCAACGTTGGAGTCGCCGCCACCCGAGATGCAGCAACTCCTTGGCGCGGTGCACGGCAATTGCGAGGCGATGGATTCCTTCGCCAGCATCACCGCCGGAACCGTGTCGCCGATCGAGTTCTTCGCTCCTGAACACATCGCGCAGATCATGGGCGTTGCGGCGAGATAGCTGCCGCGTTGCTCGCCGGATCGTTGGTGGTATCGGATGCACTTTCGTTGCGCGGCGTTTCAATGAATGCCTGGTTCAGCGCTCTCGGAGCAGGAGCGATGTACTACGGCGCTGCCTTCTGGTGAACGCCTACGTCAACGGGCGATGAGCACCGGGATGTCGGCGTCGCGCACCACGGTCCCGGCCGTCGAAGGCACCAGCAGTCTGCTGAACCAACTGCGGTCGTGGGAGCCGACGACGATGACATCGGCCTGGTGGTGGTGGGCAGCGGCGATGATCGCGGATGCGGGATCACCGACCTCGCCGACAACCTGGGGGTTTGGTAGATCCGCTTCGGTGGCGACGTCGAGCGCAACCTGAATTGCTGCGGCGATCGGGGCGTTGTCGACCTCCGCTGCTCGCGGCTCGACAGATGGTGAATCGCTCTGCGACGGGTCGTTACCGGGCTCGGACTTGTGTGGCGCGAGCTCGACGACCCCCGTCGGGGCCATGACGATCGGGTAGCCGATTCCCCAGATCAAGGCATCGCCGCCCCAGATCATCGGGCTCTGATCGGCCACGTTCACCACGGTGTAGTGAGCGCTGTCGCCGAACAGGTCGTAGGCGATGCGCGCCGTTCTGATGGAGGATTCCGAGTCGTCGACGGCGATCAGTACTTGTGTCATACCTGTCCGTACCCGAAGCCAGGGTCAGACAAACCCCGGAGTCACTGCGGTGCGGTGAACTGCACGTCAATTTCGACGTCGATCTTCCTGCCGAGGGCAA
>JAYTZE010000801.1:0-2552 GCA_043742385.1 Ilumatobacteraceae bacterium | reverse complement strand
CAGGGCGACGGCGAAGATGGTGGTGCTGACCACGAGGCTGACGCCGAGGTTGTCGACCAGGTTGTCGGTGATCAGGGTGCCGACGATGCTGATCAGCACCACGGCCAACCAGTAGATGCCGGGCACGTACTTGCGTGCCCGGAACTGGAACACCAACACCGCAGCGAGGCATGCGCCCATGATGTAGGTGGTGTTGGTGAGCCCGAGGTTGAGGGTGTCGGACAGGAAGTCGGCCGCGGTCTCGCCGACAGTGGTGGCCAACACCTTGATGATCCAGAAGAACAAGGTCACTTCCGGGACCTTGCTCATCATCGTGCCCATCTGGCTTCGTGCGACGGTGGCCGTGTTGGTGGTCGTCATGGTCTCTCGTTTCTCGGGGTGGTGGCCTGCAACGTACGGAGGCGCGGGTCAACGGCGACTGGTGTGTCGTTCAACGCTCGGTAAACCAGCGTGTGGAGGGGGAAGGTGAGCGGACGGCCAGAACTGCTCGCTGTCGCTGGGATCGCCGGTCGGGCTGCCGTACCGTTGGCATCGTGCCCGGTGAGCGGATCTTGATCGTCGAGGATGACGAACGCATCGGAGCGACGTTGTTGCGCGCGCTGGACGGCAGCGGTTACGAGGCCCGGTGGGAGTCGACCGGGCTGGGTGCGTTGACCGCCGTCGCGGCGCGGCGGCCGGATCTGGTGTTGTTGGACCTCGGGCTACCGGACATGGATGGGCTGGAGGTGTGCCGCGAGATCCATCGGGGTGACTCGACGATCGATGTGGTGATGCTCACCGCTCGCGACGAGGAACTCGATGTGGTGGTCGGCCTCGATGCCGGTGCGATCGACTACATCACCAAGCCGTTCAAACTTGCCGAGTTGCTGGCACGTCTGCGCGCGCAGTTCCGTCGGGCCGAACCACGCGCCGAGTCGCGAGCGTCCGCTGGCGATCTGATCATCGACGGCAACGCCCGACGCGCATGGCTTCACGGCGACGAGTTGGTCCCGCCGCAAGATCGACAAGCCGTTCACGTGGACAGTCTTCGCACCGTTCGAGGTTGGGGAGCGCGAATCGTGGCAGCCAGTGCTGCGCGACGACGACCGGCGTGGGGCCCAACCACACGGCGAGCCGCGACCCGCTAATCGTGGCTGGTCAGGCCTGGGCGAGAAAGCGTTCGTACTCGGCGGGATCCATGCGGACCTCGTGCCTCGCTTCGGGGAACCTGCCATCCGTGACGTCGGCGGCGAAGGCTTGGAAGGCTGCGACCCGTCGGTTGTGCAGGTCTACCTCAATTGCGGCGAAGTCCGCGTACTTCTTGGCGTGCCGCGGGTACCGGCCGGTGTTGGTGCCGAGCACGTCGCACGAGAACAGGTACTGGGTGTCGCAAGCCGTCCCGCAGCCCATGCCCATGGTCAGCATCGATGTCGAGCGGGTGATGTGATCCGCAAGTTCGACCGGTACGACTTCGACCTCGACGAACGCGGCACCGGCGTTCTCGATGTCCTCGACCGACTGCAGCACGCGCCGTGCCTCCTCGGCGGTGCGACCGATCGCCCGGAACCCGGTCCAGGTCGCTAGGTTCGGCACCAGGCCAACGTGGCCGGTCACCGCAATGCCTTCTCGGGCCATGGCCTCGATGATGTATGGAGAGTGCGAGCAGTACACGGCGTCGGCACCTCGGTGCAGGATGTCGAAGCCGAGGCGGACGGCCTCGGTGGGTGAGCTGACCGCACCGTGCGGCATACCTGCGGACAGGAACGCCGACGGTGCCAACCGACGGATCCCCTCGAGGTGATGGTCGGGCTCGCACGATAGGAGCGTGATACCTGCCTCCACTGCCGCGGCCGCTTCGGCCGGCGTGTCGACATGGAGCTGAAGCCACTTCTTGCGGCCCTTGGACGCGCGTAGGTCGTGCACCGTTGGCGGGGTGGTCATAGGGGTTTCCCTGTTAGTCGGCCGCGGGGACGTTGCGGGCCGCCAGGCGTTTCTTCATTGCGGCGTGGGCCTCGGGGGAGCCATCGTGGAATGAGCCGAACCAACGGTCGAACGGGATGGCACCATCGGCGTAGTTCACCTCGAAGTATTTGTGGTGCAGGTAGTGGTTCAGGCATCCGGTGTCGATAGCCACGTCTTCGCCGAGCTCGATCTTTTCGAACCCGCTGTGCCCGGGCACCGGGGACATGGTGAGGTGCACGAGTTCGTAGAGCGCATGGATCGGGTGCGCCGGGATGATCCAGTGGATCGCCACAGCGCTGTAGTACGCAATGTGCTCGATCGGATGCATCGACAACCCCGACCACGGGCCCGGGTTCGTGTTGCGATGATGCAACGCGTGGACCTTCTTGTACAGGAACGGCGTGTGGATCAGACGGTGGACCCAGTAGAAGTGGACCTCGCGCCACAGCGGGATCAGCAGCATGATCAACACGATCCACACAGGATGGCGTGACCACTGGAGCATGTGGACATGGCCATTGGCGAACAGCCAGAGGGTGACGATCTCGTACGCCGTCCAAATCGGAACGCCGCTGGCCAGTGTCCAGAAGACGTTTTCTCGGGTCTGACTG
>JAYTZE010000800.1:0-1121 GCA_043742385.1 Ilumatobacteraceae bacterium | reverse complement strand
CGTCGAAGAGGGCAGCCAACCTGGTCGAGTCGGCGCCGACCTGCTCGAGGGCATCGATGAACGATCGCGAGGCGAGAGACTCGTGAACATCGGCAACGCTCCAACGCGGGAGCACCTCGGTCGGTTCGTTCATGGATGTGCTCCGCTCGTGATCTTGAGGTCGGCGATGTCGCCAACGTAGGCATGGTCGGCGTGATGGATCGAGAATCCGAGCCGCTCGTACAGCGAAAGCGCCGCGACGTTGGCGGCGTCGACATGCAACATCCCTACGGTCAAGCCCTGCGCGGCGAGGTAGTCGAGCCCGGCGATGGTCAGTGCCTTGCCGAGACCGAGGCCGTGAAAAGGCGGATCAACTGCGATCACGTAGATCTCGCCCAAGGCAGGGGAGGTGTCGCGGTGGATCTTGGTCCAGCAGAATGCCGCCAGCACCCCGTCGCGTTCGTGAAGTCGAAAGCCGGCGGGATCGAACCATGGCTCGGCCTCGCGTTGCTGCAATGTGTCGGGTGTCCAGCCGCCCTGTTCGGGATGATCGTGAAATGCAGCGTTGTTGACCCGCAGCCACTCAGTTTCATCGCGCCCGACCACGAACGCTCGTGTAGCAATCATGGTGGTGTCGCCGATCGGCAAGGTGCGCCGAAGCTGTAGCAACCGCCGACCGCGCACCAGGCCGACGTCAGCGGCCATTTGGTCGGCACTCTCGTGCGGTCGGTGGACCCACCAGTGAACTGGGCCTCCGCCGTTGGCAGCGACCACGTCGAGCGCTGCGCGCAGGAGCAGCCGCGTCAGCTCTTCGGAACTTGCGCGCTGACTCGACGCGACGACCAACTCGACCGTCGTCGACATGTTGCCGGTGGCCAGTTGGGCGTACCCTCCGAGGATGTCGGCTTGATCGAATACGAGCACCGCCGCGAAACCCGGCCCACCGCGACGCAACAGGTCGAGCCACAGGTGGTCCGACAGTGCGCGAAACCCGTCGAATACGGCGGCCTCGGCGAGCAGTTGCTTGACGCCGTCGAGGTTGGTGTCGTCGAGCTCGCGTCGGGTCTCGATACGCCACATGACCACCGAGGTTAATGCCGAGTAGCCGAGGAGGCTCCTGTCGTCAGCCAACGCAGGGCTCG
>JAYTZE010000799.1:0-1121 GCA_043742385.1 Ilumatobacteraceae bacterium | reverse complement strand
GCGGAACTGCCGTAGAGCACCTGCACGATGCCGGCGTCGACCGTCGCGTTGACGTCTTCGCCGGGTGAGCCGATGGCCAAATCGGACCGAAAATCGTTGTTGAAGCGCCCGCTGGCCAGCGCCCAGCCAAAGCGATCGCCGGTCTCGTTGCTGGTGCCGGGCAGATTGTTTTGCGAGATGAACAGGCTGGCGGCGGTGGTCACCAGCTCTCCGCTGGCGAAACTGCCGAAGAGCACGTGAACGGCTCCCGCGTCAGCGCGGGTGTTGTCGACCAGATCCTCGAACGGCACACCGATGGCCAGGTCGTCGTGGAGGTCGGCATTGAAATCGCCACTAGCGAGTGCACGGCCGAACTGATCGCCGGCCTCGGCGCCACCGCCGATGCCACTGGTGCTCTGCGACAGCGTCTGAGTCTGGGCGCGGTCGAGCCCGTTCGCGCCGCCCGGGATGACATACACGACGCCGGCGTCGGCGACGCGTCTTGGCGAGATAGGGTCGATTTGCAGGTCGTCGAAGGGCGCGCCGATGACGAGATCGAACACGGCACGACCGTTCAGTGTGTCGCCGTTGAAATTCCCGGCGGCAAGCGTCGATCCAAAGCCGTCACCGTCGTTGGGTGCCAGCGTGCCAATCCCGCCGTTCGTCGGACAGGGTGCCACAACATATTTCTGGAACAGGCGTTGTGCGCCGAGCTCCGTGAGTCCGGCCGAGCTGCCATAGTAGACCTCGACCTCACCGGCCGAGACGGTATGTTCGAGCGCGCACAACGACACCACCGTGCGATACGAGACCGCGGCGCCCGGCACACCAACCGCGAGATCGCCAAATCCGTCCGCGTTGAAATCAGCCCACACGAGCGCCGTGCCCGCACCGCCTCCGCCTCGGCCGCTGGGCAGCAGCGAAAACACCCGGGCGGTTGCCAGTTCGAGTCCAGTGGGCGAGCCGTCGATCAGCAGCACCCGGCCTGCCGACAGGATGGACCCGATGTCGGCGTCCGGCATGCCTATCGCGAGGTCGGCATGCGTATCACCGTTGAAGTCACCTGAGGCCAGCGCCCAACCAAAGTGGTCGTTCGACGTGTAGCTGAAGCCGAAATCTGTTTCGTCGAGGAACAGGTCGGC
>JAYTZE010000798.1:0-1121 GCA_043742385.1 Ilumatobacteraceae bacterium | reverse complement strand
GTCAGAGTCGATGACCTACACGACGGTTGCGGGAATGCCGGCGTTTCGCAGTGAGCAGCCGGATGGCGCCGTGATCTTCGATTGGCGGGCCACGGCGGGCCAATGGGCGACGTTGATAGTTGGAGCAGCGCTCGCCGACCGGGCCGATACCATCGCCGCGTCCGTCGTACCCGACCAGAGCGAACTGCTGCCACCGGGAATGGCAGCGGCATCGAATGGCCCGACAGACGAGTCCGAATCTCTCGCACAGAAGGCGGCCGCGACATTGGCGGCGCTTGGCTGGCAGGTCACGTTGCAGGAGCACCAGAGCCGCACCACAGCGGAAGGCGTCGAGGTGACTTGGGCATACTTCAGCGAACCGGGACGACGGCTGTTCGTCGTGTCGGGCCCGGCCGACCTGATCGCGACAGTGCCCGACCTGCAGCGCCATCTCACGTCGAGTCAGGATCCGACCGACGAGGCGATCATTTCGATGTGGCCGCTGGAGACGTGGCTGACCACCGGAGCCCTGGCCACCGGCGCCCACACGATCATCGTTCGCTCGGAAGGCATCGAGTCGACAGACGCGGCTCGAAGCAAGGCAGACATCGAGTCATTCCTGCGTGCGGCCACCGATCGCGACCTCGGGAGTGCGATCGACTGAGCAACATCTCTCTGCCATGATGGGAACCCGACGACAGCGACGCGAAGGGAGGCAGCATGCCAGAGGAGTTTGAGGGAGATCTTGCGGGGGCCGTGTTCTGGGGCGCCGATCTCAGCGGCGCCCGCTTCCGCGACGTCAACCTCACCGACGCGAAGATCAGCCACGCCTGGCTTGTCAACGTCGACATCGACGCGCTGGTCGACGCGGTTGTCATCAACGGCGTCGATGTCACGGCATACGTGAACGAGCGCGACCCGTGGTACCCGCTGCGCGCGATGCTCCGGCCCACGAACCCGGAGGGCATGCGAGCTGCTTGGGCGGCGCTCGAAGACGAGTGGGCGAAGACGGTCACCCTCGCGAAAGCTCTCCCCGAAGGCACGCTGCATGAGTCGGTCAACGACGAGTGGTCCTTCGTCCAGACGCTGCGACATCTCGTTTTTGCGATGGACAAGTGGTTCACGGCGCCGGTCCTCGGAGA
>JAYTZE010000797.1:0-10175 GCA_043742385.1 Ilumatobacteraceae bacterium | reverse complement strand
CGGTCGATCCGAAGTCGTTCGCCGCGGCAATCGACGAGGCCGGTTTCGCGGTAGTTTCGTGAGAACCGCGTCGAGACTTGGCGCCTACGGTCTCGGAGTGGTCGCAGTGTTCGGCCTTGCTGCAGCCGCCGGTGCAGGCGTCGGTCCCCTCGACGTCGGAGCGTCGTCCGTTCACACCTCGATGCCGACCCACACCGATACAAGCGTGCAGGATGCGGAGCTTGCTGGCCTGAGCGTGGCTGCCGACGGTTACCAACTGGTCCCAGACGTCGTCGACATCACAGCGGATGAGACGTCGTCGTTCACCTTCTACATCGAGACGAGCGACGGCTCACCGCTCACCGAGTTCGACGAACTCCACGAGCGCCGATTGCACCTCATCGTGCTGTCGCGCAATCTGATCGACTACCTCCACCTTCATCCATCGATGGATGACAACGGGTCGTGGCAGGTCGATCTTCCACCTCTGACCTCGGGCTCGTACCGGGTGTACGCGGACTTCCAGGCAACCGGCGCCGACCGGGTCACGCTCGGCACCGATCTGCAGGTCGCAGGTCTCGTCCCGACGGCTGATCTGCCGGCGGTGTCGACGACCGACGAGATCGACGGCTACCAGGTGACGCTGTCCGGCCTCCCGGTGGTCGGGTCGACCGAGATCGAGTTCAGCGTCGTCCGCGACGGCAAGGCCATCGCGACCGACCCGTACCTCGGTGCAGCCGGCCATCTGATCGTGATCCGAACAGGCGACCTCGGCTACCTCCACGTTCACCCCATTGACGGCGTCGACCACACGGTCCGCTTCGCTGCCGAGTTCCCCACGCCAGGCACCTATCGACTGTTCTTCGACTTCGCCCACGGCGGCGCGGTTCACACAGCATCGTTCACCATCGAGGTGCCGACAAGCCGGCCAGTTGGCTCGGCTTCGACCGACACCATGGCCGATCATGAAGGCGACTGACACCATGGGCGCCAGCACCACCGAACCGATGTCAACCGACGTGCAACTCGACATCGGCGGGATGACGTGCGCGTCGTGTGCCGCCCGGATCGAGAAGCGCCTCAACAAGCTCGACGGTGTCACCGCGACGGTCAACTATTCGACCGAGAAAGCCAAGGTGACGATGGTCGACTCACACCTGACCATCGACGACCTCATCGCCCAAGTGGAGGGCGTCGGCTACACCGCGAGTGCTCCTCGCCCCACGGCGATACCGGCGATCACTGATGCTTCGACACCGGCCGACACTGACGATCAGACGATCGCACTCTGGCACCGGTTGGTGCTATCGGCAATCCTGTCGCTGCCCGTGGTGCTGTTCACCATGGCCCCTGTGTTGCAATTCGACTCGTGGCAGTGGCTGTCACTCACGCTCGCAGCGCCGGTGGTGATGTGGGGTGCCTGGCCGTTCCATCGCGCGGCGTGGGCCAATCTTCGCCACGGCGCCGCAACGATGGACACGTTGATCTCCGTGGGCACCCTTGCCGCATTCGGGTGGTCGCTGTATGCGCTGTTCCTCGGCGACGCGGGCGACCCTGCAATGCGCCACGGGTTCTCGTTCACGCCGGAGCGCGGGATGGGTTCGAGCCAGATCTATCTCGAGGTCGCAGCCGGCGTCACGGTGTTCATCTTGGCCGGCCGCTACTTCGAGGCGAGGGCAAAGCGTCGTTCGGGAGCCGCCCTTCGTGCATTGCTGGAACTCGGCGCGAAGGACGTCGCAGTGCTGCGCGACGACGGAGAGGTTCGGGTCCCGATTGATCAGCTCGTCGTCGGCGACCGGTTCATCGTCCGTCCGGGCGAGAAGGTCGCCACCGATGGCATCGTCGAGGACGGCACGTCGGCGATCGACGCTTCGCTACTCACGGGCGAGCCGGTGCCGGTCGAGGTTCGGCCCGGAGACAACGTCGCCGGTGCAACGGTGAATGCCGGCGGACGCCTGGTCGTGCGCGCCACCCGCGTTGGCGCCGACACGGCGCTCGCCCAGATCGCACGATTGGTGGAGGACGCCCAGACCGGCAAGGCCGAGGTGCAGCGTCTAGCCGACCGAGTGTCAGGAATCTTCGTTCCGGTGGTGATCGTGATCGCCGCCGCGACGCTCGGGTTCTGGCTCACCGCCGCGGCAACCGACAATGCCACTACCGCGTTCACCGCAGCGGTGGCCGTGCTGATCATCGCCTGCCCGTGCGCCTTGGGCCTGGCGACGCCGACGGCATTGATGGTCGGCACCGGCCGCGGGGCCCAGCTCGGCATCCTGATCAAAGGGCCCGAGGTGCTCGAGTCCACTCGACGCGTCGACACGATCGTGCTCGACAAGACCGGCACCGTCACCACCGGCCGCATGACCCTCGTCGACGTGGTGTCAGCAGCGGGAACCTCCGTCGCTGATGTGCTGCTGTTCGCAGGATCGCTGGAAGACGCATCCGAGCATCCGATCGCGGTCGCGATCGCAGCCGGAGCGCGTGAACGTGGCGTCGCGCTTGTCGGCGTCGAGTCGTTCGGGAACTCCGAAGGCCTCGGCGTGCAAGGTGTCATCGACGGTCACGCTGTCGTCGTCGGCAGGGAACGGTTCCTCGCGGATTGGTCGCTGCACCTCGATTACGATCTTCGCCTGGCCCGAGACACAGCCGAGGCAGCAGGGAGAACTCCGGTGTACGTCGCCTGGGACGGAGCCGTGCGCGGCATGCTCGTCGTCGCCGACACAGTCAAAGACACATCGGCCGAGGCGATCGCCGGCCTGCGCGGTCTCGGGTTGCGCCCAGTGCTGTTGACTGGCGACAACGCCAGGGCGGCGAACGCCGTCGCCGCGCAGGTAGGCATCGACGAGGTCATCGCCGAAGTCCTGCCGGCCGACAAGGTCGAGGTCATCCGTCGGCTCCAAGCGGAAGGTCGGGTCGTGGCCATGGTGGGCGATGGCGTCAACGACGCCGCCGCTCTCGCACAGGCCGACCTCGGCCTGGCGATGGGGACCGGCACCGATGCTGCTATCGAGGCCAGCGATCTCACTCTCGTCCGTGGTGACTTGCGCTCCGCTGTCGATGCGATCCGGCTGTCGCGGCGCACGCTGACGACGATCAAGGGCAACCTGTTCTGGGCCTTCGCCTACAACGTCGCCGCGTTGCCACTGGCCGCAGCGGGGCTGCTGAATCCCATGCTCGCCGGTGCGGCGATGGCGTTGTCCAGCGTCTTCGTCGTCTCCAACAGCCTCCGTCTCCGCCGCTTCTCGTCGGTGAGCGTCAACACACAGTCAGCAGGTAGATAAGTGGCTGCATACGACATGCAGAAGGCCGACATCGCCAAGCGACTCGCTCGGATCGAAGGGCAGGTGCGCGGTGTCGCTCGAATGGTCGATGAAGACCGGTACTGCATCGACATCCTCGACCAGGTCACAGCAATCACGAAAGCCTTGCAACAGGTATCGCTGGGCCTGCTGCACGATCATCTCGAACACTGCGTAGCCGACGCGGTTCACGCGGGTGGGCCACAAGCCCAGGAGAAGATCGACGAAGCGACCGCGGCGATCGCCCGCCTGATGCGAAGCTGACGCCGATTTTCCAGCGGCCGGCGACCGCCCGCTGTGGTGATACGCGATCGAACAACTACATTGCTTCCGTCATGAAACTGCAACATTGCCCCCCTGGCTGCGCTTGGCATCGGCGGTTTCACCGAATTGGTCTCGTGGCACTTGTTGTGGCATCGATGCTTCCCGTGGGGTCGGTTGCGGCGGCAGACTCGGGCCTGAGCTCTGAACAGGTGGCGAGAGAGATCCTGCGAGTGCAGGACAAGGCCGACCAGGTGGCGCAGGCTTGGGCGGATGCTCAGCGTCGTTCGGACGACCTCGCCGGGCAATTGGCGGCAGCGGAATCCCGGTTGGCGGAGACAACAGCGCAGTACACCCAGATCGAGACTGACCTGACGCAGATCGCGGTCAACCGGTTCACGGGAGCGTCCCACAACACGATGCTGGTCGTGTTCGGCAACCCGGCGGAGGAGCTGCACAAGAACGTGCTGCTCAACATCGCCCTCGATCAGGGCGCAGGTGACCTCGACCTAGTCGACTCGGTTCGCAGCGACCTCGACAGGGATCGCGAACGTGTCGCTGGCTTGCGGGCCGAAGGCGACCAGATCGCCCAACAGCTGAATTCTCGTCAGACAGAGATCGAACAGCAGCTTTCCGAACTGGCGACGCTTCGCGAGCATCTCAAGGACGAGGAAGTGAAGCAGGCCTACGAGGAACAGGTCGCCAAGAAACGTCGTGACCTGGCAGCCCAACAAGCCCAGGCGGCTCCGGCGCCGCAAGCCACGCCGGTCGCGCAGTTTCGGGGCGGTGGAACGGAGCCAAGTGTCCCGTCATCGCCCGCCCCGACCACTCCAGCGCCAACTCCCGCTACACAGCCACCGACCCCGGCGATCGAACCCGACCCGATCCCCGATCCCGAGCCGACCCCTGCACCGGTGGCGACCCCTGCGCCCGTGCTGTCGGGGAATGGCTGGTTTTGTCCGGTGGCCGGTCCGACTGCGTTCGGTGATACGTGGGGCGCGCCTCGACCAGGCGGCCGCAAGCACGAAGGCGTCGACATGATGAGCCCCCTCGGCACGCCACTGGTCGCTGTTGTCGCTGGCACCATCACGATGAAGACCAGTGCCCTCGGTGGCAACCTCGTTTCGCTAGCTGGTGTCGATGGCAACAGGTACTTCTACGGGCACCTCTCGGCGTGGGAGGGCGGCGCTCGCAGTGTCAGCGCCGGCGAAGTGATCGGCTACGTCGGATCGACGGGCCAAACGGCCGCCAATCACCTCCACTTCCAGATACACCCCGGTGGTGGAGCACCGGTGAACCCGTACCCGACGGTCCGCCAGGCCTGCTGACCCGGGAGACCTGCACGTATCGGTCCGCCCCGACAGCCGAGGGTGGCACCGGGTCAGCCGCCGTAGATCAGGGGCCGCCCGGATTCGGTCCAAGCCTGCATGCCCCCGCCGAGTTCCACGACGTTCGTGTAACCGAGTTCGACGAGGGTGGTCGATGCAATGGCCGACATGTTGCCGCTCCTGCAGTACACCAGCAGTGCGCCTGCTCGGTCTGCGGGCAAAACTGAAGCGTCGATGGCGTCGAAGGGCACGAGCAGATCGGTGCCCTTGATCTGGCCGTCATATGGCACGTGGACGTTGATCACTGTCGCCAATGGGTCCTCGAGCAACGTCTCGAACTCCCTCGGCCCGACCAGGCGGTGGGGACGAGACCCTGCGGCCATGTCCATGCCGGCCATCGATGCACCTGTCCCGTGATCCATCCCTGGCATCCCGAGAGCGAAGTACAGCGCCACGCCCGCCACCAACACGACGATCACCGAGACGATCGCCTTTCCACTGTGCTCTTGTGCCACGAGATGTTCCTTTCCGACGAGCGAAGCCGGTGGGCAACGATCAGCTCGGGTGTCGAGGGGGCGGCATGCCACCGCGGTTACCCTATCTACTACAATATGTCGTAGTTATGCTGCAGGCCAGAGCTCCAAAAATACACATCTACACTCTGTCGTAGTTAGTCATGACCCCCATTCCCCTGGTTCGATGGAGTCCGCCCGCTGCGCCGAACGTGTCGCTGCCTCTCGTGGCCAGAGTGCTCGGGGACGGTCCGCCGATTGCGCTGCTCCATGGCCTCGGCGCGTCGGGCCGCTACTGGGGCTCGGCATACGACCAACTCGGCGTCGCCCATCGACTCGTTGTTCCTGACCTCCTGGGATTCGGAGCGTCACCTCGACCCAACCACGGCTACGGGCCCGACGAGCACGCGGCGATGATCGCTGCTTGTCTGGACGCCGCGCAGGTGCGAGAGCCAGCAGTGCTCGCAGCGCACTCTGCCGGTTGCATCGTCGCGCTGCACCTCGCGGCGACGCGACCCGACCTTGTGCGCGCCGTGATAGCCGTCGGTCCGCCGCTCTACCGGAACGAACAGGATGCGCATCGACATCTCGTGGCGTTGGGTGCGATGGCGCGACTGTTCGCCAACGACGGGCACGTTGCAGAGATCGTCTGCCGGTGGGTCTGCAACCACCGAAGCACAGCAGCGAAACTCGCAATACTGAGCATGCGCGATCTACCGGCCGAGATAGTGCGCGACGGCGTGCAACACAGTTGGAACTCGTATTCCGAAACGCTCAAGGGGTTGGTGCTGACGAGCAACGCCGGCGAGTGGCTTGCTGACATTGAGGTACCCGTGGTGTTGATCGCCGGCGATCGCGACGGAGTCTGCGACCTCGAATGGCTCCGGACGTTGTCAGCCCGACACCCCAATGTCCGTCTCGAGATCTGGAACGGCGACCATCACCTTCCGCTGACAGAACCCGACGCGATCATCCACCGGATTGACGCCATCTATGGGCGATGAGCCCGTCGGTACCGAAGCCGGCTTCAAGCGTTCGTGTCCGGCGGGCCATGCGAGCCCACCACCGAGCCCGGCGAGGACGAGGGCAATGCCGGCAATTTCGCGGCCGCCGGGCAGCTCGTCGAGAAACACCGCGCTGAAAGCAAGACCGAAGACGGGCGTGAGGAACGTCCACAGGGCAACCGATGCGAGCGGTGCTCGTCGGAGCTCTTCGAACCACAAGACAAAGGCCCCTGCGGTCCCCACGAGGGCGAGGAATACAAGAGCGGCGACGAATCGAGGGGTCCAGTGGATGTTGGGTGTTCCTTCTTGAATGGCTGCGAGCACCACGAGCCCCGCACCGCCGATGAGGAAGTGCCATGCACTGACGACGACGACGTCGACGCGCTCGAGCCGGCGAGCCAGCAGTGTCCCGATGGTGATCGCGGCAGCGGCGAGTAGCGCGAGGATGGCACCTGCGCTGGTTCCGATTGATCGCGAAGCGGTGACTGCCAAGCCGATCAATCCTATGATTGCGGCTGCTCCCGTGCGTCGCCTGGGACGCTCGCCGAAGAGCCACCATGCAGGTAGGAGGATGAGCAATGGTTGCGCGTTCGACAAGACGGCGGCGACCCCAGCGGTCAGTCCGGCGGCGGCGGCGAACATGGCGGCAAAGGCGATGGTGACGTTGAACAACGCGAGCGCACCGATCTGTGTCCACGCCGGCGATCCTTGGGGATGCGGCCGGTGTTGGACGAACACGACCGCGAGCAGCACGATTCCAGCGAGAACGGCTCTCAGCGCGGCGAACCACAGGACTGGGGCGTCGCGTAGACCCCAGTGGATAGCAATGAAGCAAGCGCCCCACGCTGATGTGATAGCCAACATCCGTGTCGGCCTCGGCCGGGACAGCGCGACGTCGTTCATGCTGTGGTGACGCGCTGCTGCTCCTCGGCGGCTGTCGGCAGTGGCGAGGTCGATTGCAGCGCGTCTGCTGCCGGAAGGCGGAGACGCTTGAGGAGCAGGGCGTTGACAGCGACGATGAGGCTGGAGCCCGACATCGACAACGCGGCGATCTCGGGTCGGAGCACGAGACCGAAGGCCGGTTGGAACACACCAGCGGCGATGGGCAGAGCGATGGCGTTGTAGCCAATCGCCCAACCGAGATTTTGGCGCATCTTGCGGAGTGTGCCGCGCCCGATCAGCAAGGCGATGGCGACGTCGAGAGGGTCGGAGCGCATGAGCACGATGTCGGCGGTCTCGATGGCGACGTCGGTGCCGGCCCCGATGGCGATACCGAGGTCGGCTTGGGCGAGCGCTGGGGCGTCGTTGACGCCGTCGCCGACCATGGCGACGTGGCGGCCCGCGGCCTGCAACTCGGCGATCTTGGCTGCCTTGTCACCGGGAAGAACCTCGGCGATGACGGTATCGATGCCGAGCTTGCCGGCGATGCGGCGGGCGGTCGCCTCGTTGTCGCCGGTGAGCATCACGACTTGGACGCCGAGTTGGTGCAGAGCGGTGACGGTAGCGGCCGCAGTTGGACGGGCCGCGTCGGCGATGCCGATCAGGGCGACGGCGCGCCCGTCGATCGCGACGCCCACCGCGGTGCGTCCGCCGTTCGCGATCTCCTCACGGCGATCGGCCAAACCAGCAAGGTCCACGCCCTCGCGCTCGAGCAGGCGTCGGTTACCGACCGCAACCTTGTGACCGTCGACAGTCGCCAGCGCTCCGTGACCGGGCACGTTTTCGAAGGCGGTCGCTTCAGAGCGTTCGATGCCGTGCTCGTCGGCGTATCGAACGACAGCCTCGGCAAGCGGGTGTTCCGATTCGCGTTCGACCGCGGCAACGAGGCGGAGCAGCTCGAGTTCGTCGAAGCCGTCGACGATCACTTCGGTAACTTCGGGTTCGCCTTTGGTGAGGGTGCCCGTCTTGTCCATCACAACGGTGTCGATGTGGGCGGAGGTCTCGATGGCGGTGGCGTGCTTGAACAGAACACCGCGGCCTGCGCCAAGACCGGTGCCGACCATGATCGCGGTCGGTGTCGCCAATCCCAAGGCGTCGGGGCAGGTGACAACGACCACGGTGATCGCGAACAGCAAAGCTTCGGAGGCTCCGCGACCGGCGAGCACTGTCCACACAGCGAACGTGAGGGTGCCTCCGATCAGCGCGACGAACACCAGCCAGAACGCGGCACGATCGGCGAGGCGCTGACCGGGAGCCTTGGAATTCTGGGCGTCTTGGACCAGCTTGACGATCTGTGCCAATGCGGTGTCGGAGCCCACCTTGGTGGCCCGAACTCTGAGGCTGCCGTTGGTGTTGATCGTCGCGCCAATCACTACGTCGCCCGCTGCCTTGTGCACGGGGAGACTTTCGCCGGTAACCATCGATTCATCGATGTCGGTCTCACCTTCCTCGACCACACCATCGACGGGGATTTTGGCCCCCGGCCGAACGAGGAGGAGATCGCCCACTTGAACCTCTGCGGTCGGAACTTCCACCGGTTCGCCGTCGCGGATCACTACCGCCTGAGGCGGCGCGAGGTCGAGCAACTTGCGGATTGCGTCACTGGCGCCGCCCCTTGCTCGCATTTCGAACCAATGTCCGAGCAGTACGAACGCAGTCAGCACTGTGGCCGCCTCGTAGAAAACCTCGCCGCCTCCAGTCAGGGTCACTCCGAGCGAGTACAGCCAACCCGATCCGACGCCGACGGCGACCAGCACCATCATGTCGAGCGTCCGGGCGCGCAGCGCCCGAACCGCGCCGTCGAAGAAGATCCACGCTGCCCATCCGATGACCGGCAGCGACAAGATCAGTTGGAAGACGTCATCGCGTAGCCCCAACGGGGCGGCGACGTCGAACCCGAGGACGTCGCGCCCGATCTGCGACCACAACAGGATCGGGACCGAGAACACTGCTGCGATCAAGAATCGGTTGCGCATGTCCGTGACCATCGCGGCCATCGACATTCCCCCGTGATGGCCACCGTGGCCCATCACCTCGTGCGGAGATCGCACAGCCACTGCGCCGTGGCTCTCATGACCGTCGTGCTTCTCGCCGGCTGCGGGTCCAGCAAGGGGATCACAAACGTGGGCAGGAACTGATTCGCCGCGGCAGTGGTATCCGCAGTCGCGCACCCAGTTACGCAGATCGACAATCGTGGTGAGGGCCGGGTCAAAGGTGACAGTGGCCGTCTGCGCCACAGGGTTGGCATCAACGCCAACCACCCCGGGGCGACGTCGCAGCACCTTCTCGACGAGGTGCTTCTCAGTTGCCCACTGCATGCCGCCAACTTCGATGACAGCAGTCGCGGTCGACGCTCCGTGGTGATCGTGCTCGTGGACCATGGTCCTCTCCTTCGGGCCTGCAGACAGATCGTCATCGGGGACCTGAGGCTGACAGTACGCCCGGCGGGTCCGGGCCGCATCCGTAGATCACCCCTCTCCCAATCGGATCTGCTGTGGCTATCCCGAAGCCTGGCGCTCGAGTTGCTCCATCTCGACGTCAGTCGCCTACTCCGAGGGGCGAACCGGAAGCTCCGTGCAACAGCAGTCGGGATAGCGATCGCAAGGCGTGACGATCACGCCCTGCTCAACGAGACAGCCGCAGTCCGCACAAGTAATCACCATGTCTCCAGAACCTAGCTCTCTTCGGTGGTTACTTTGATCGGAGCCCCGCGGGCTGCCATGTGCCGCGCCTCCTGGAATTCTGCATCCGTATGTACTGACTGATGTGTTGCGGGCTTCTACGCGGGATCGGCATCCGTCATGACCGCCACCTGCGGATCGACCGAAGTGGGAATGCGTACTAGTCGCGGATGTC
>JAYTZE010000796.1:0-10194 GCA_043742385.1 Ilumatobacteraceae bacterium | reverse complement strand
CGAAAGGCCTTCCAGTACTTCGTTGACTGGGCGCAAGCTCGGGTGGGAAGCAGCCCACTCGACCCGCTACCCGATTGGAACGGTCCAACGTACAACGCTCGGCGGATGTCGATCATCGCGTACGGCTACTGGTTCCGGGGTTGGATCAATGGTGTGTCGAGCGGCGACGACACAGGCGACCTGATCGATAAGTCCGCGTTCCGCCCGGCCCCGCAGATGGGACCCACCCGGATCGACGCCTGTTGGAGCGGGACGGGTATGTACATCCCGAGCAAGGCCGCCAACAAGGAACTGGCCTTCAAGTTCCTCGAGTTCATGTTTGGCGGCTCGCCCGCGACACGCCACTTTGAAGGCGGCGCCGGCCTCCCAGGGCTCAAATCGCAGGAGGCGCTCCTTCCTCAGGAGACACCCGTCGATCAGGCACAGTTCGATGTTCAGACCGAGAACCTGAAGTACTTCGTTCCCCTGCGCTTCTCGCCGCTCGTCGATGGTGCCGCCATGCAGGCGGCGATCACGTCGGCGATCGAGCCGGTCATGCGCGGCGAGAACGACTTGGAGCCCGCGCTCGAGCAGCTACAGCGAGAAGCCGAGAGCATCATTGCTTCGGGTAAGGAACTTCTCGGCGGCTGATGACAATGGCGGCCCGTCGCCCCCCGCGGGCCCGCCGACACTCCCCATGGCTCTTCTATCTTTTCGCAGGGCCATGGTGGATTGGTTTCTTGGCACTGACCGCGGGTCCGCTGGCCTATGCGTTCTGGTTGAGTTTCAAGAGCTACGACGGGCTCAGCGGCCGGTCCCGCAGCGTCGGCTGGGACAATTACAGCAACGCGCTCAAGGATCCCGAGGTCTGGGCCTCGCTGATGCGAACTGGCACCTTTGTCGCGGTCGTGGTTCCGGCGGTGACAACAGCGTCACTACTCGTTGCCCTGCTGCTCAATCGGAAGCGACGCGGGATCGGCGTGTTTCGGACTATTTTCTATTTGCCGTCAGTCCTTCCGGTGGTGGCTTCTGCCTTGATGTTCAAGCAGCTTTTCGACCGCGACACCGGACTCATGAATGCGATGTTCGAACGCCTCGGGCTCGATCGAGTCTTCTGGCTCACCGGACCGACTGCTCGCCTTGTGATTATCTTGATGTTCCTGTGGGCTCTCGGCGGCGGTATGTTGATCTTTCTTGCTGCGTTGCAGGACATTCCCAGCGAGATGGTTGAGGCGGCGCAGCTCGACGGCGCCGGGTCCGTTCGCCGGTTCTTCTCCATCACCGTGCCGATGGTCAGTCCCACGATCTTCTTCCTGGTCGTTGTCAACCTCATCTTTGCCAGCCAAGTATTGATTGAGCCCGTGCTCGTCGCACCGTCCACGGGAGCGGCAGGGGGCCTGGCCAACACGGCTGGCGTGCCTGAGTCGAATCGCCTGTACCTCGTCGAGGTCGGTAGTCAGATATTCACCTATTCGCGTTTCGGCTACGCGTCCGCGCTGCTCTGGATCCTGATCGTGATCCTTCTCGTGCTCACCGTCGCCCTTCTGGCCCTGTCTCGTCGGTTCGTCTTTTACGCCGGCGTTGACGCAGCTGACCTATGAACGTCTTGCGATCTCGCCGCCGAACGTTCGGCGCATACGCGGTACTGGTCTCACTTGCTGTGTTGTTCCTCATCCCGTTGCTCTGGACCATCATCTATGCGCTGCGACCAAGTAGCGAACGAAACGCAATACCGATCAGCATCATCCCATCGCGCCTCGACTTTTCAAACTTCCGTCGGGCCCTGACAACGATCGACTTCTTCCACTTCCTCAAGAACTCGCTCGTCCTTTCCATCATCTACACCACGCTCGTCACATTCAGCAGCGCAGTCGTGGGCTTCGCTTTCGCACGACTCAGGGCGCCGGGAAGACGCTACCTTTTCACTCTTGTTTTGGCGACCATGATGGTGCCGACGATTATCACCATCATCCCGACGTATGTTCTGTTCTCGCGGATCGGCCTGCTTGGCAACTACTGGCCGTGGGTGTTCTGGGGTCTGAGCGGTTCGCCGCTGATGATCTTTCTGTTCCGACAGTTCTTCGCCGCGGTCCCCCAAGAACTCGAGGAGGCGGCGCTGCTGGACGGAGTCGGGTACGCGAGGATGTTTGTCAGCATCTTCCTGCCGCTTGCACGGCCCGTCCTCGCGGTATGCGTGGTGATTACGTTCACGTATTCGTGGGGGGAGTTCTTCGCTCCGGCCATATTTCTCCCCCCGGAGAAGACCACGCTGGCAGTAGCGATCGCCCGTGGCTACGTCGACAAACAGGGCCGAACCCTGCCGAACGTGTTGGCCGCAGGAATCGTGTTCTACGTTCTCCCGATCGTCGTCTTATTCGCCTTCGCACAGCGGATGTTCGTTCGAGGCATGATGTCAAGTGGGATCAAAGGTTAGCGGTGGGGAAATTCCTGGTCACCGGTGGGGCAGGATCCGTCGGCAGTTCAATCGTCGGTCGGCTCATCGAGTCGGGCCACGACGTGGTGTCCGCCGATCTGGTCGCCGGACGCAGTCTCGGCGTCCGTCACGTCGAAGTCGATCTGACTGTGCGGGAATCGCTCGGAGATCTCGTCAGGGACATTGACGGTCTGATCCACTGTGCGGCCATCCCCGATCCGGTGAGCCGTCCCCGTCACGTCGTGTTCTCGAACAACGTGGTAGGGGCATACAACCTTCTGGAGGCATCACTCGACGCAGGCGTCAGGAACATCGTCAACCTCTCGTCCGAGTGCGTCTACGGGTTCGGCTACCCGCGCTACCCGGTCTCACCGAACCACTTGCCCTTGGTCGAGTCCGGTCCACTGCTGGCATCCGATGCCTACGGGATCGGCAAGATCATGGTCGAACAGCTGCTTGACGCCTATGCACGTGAGTTGTCCGACCTCAGCGCTTGGTCGCTGCGTGCAGCGTGGGTACTTGGCCCAGACGAGTACTCCGGCTTCTCGACGGCAAGCGGACTGGAGACCCGCCGCCGCTCGGGCGTGTGGGCTTACATCGATCGTGACGACCTGACTACGTGCGCTGTGGCGGCGATCGAGTCTCGTGGATCCGGGCATCGCGTGCTCAACGTGGCCTCTCCCGAGAATCTCGTCGGCGAGCCACTGGGTGAACTCGCAGCTCGAAAGTTCGGTCCCGGCGTGGAAGTAGATGAACCGGATTCTTCACGCTCAGGGCTCGACACCAGCGCAGCGCACAGACATCTCGGCTTTGTCGCCGAGCATCGTTGGCAGGACCGGGTGACATGATCGACCTCCGTTGCCTCCCCGCCCACTCACGGGCGCACGACTCGAGAATCCGACAGCTCGGACTCGCGATGGACCACCCCGAAGGCATCGCTGCGAGCCCTTCCGGAGTTCTCTACGCGGGCGGCTCGCACGGCGACCTGTACGCAGTCCACCGCACTGACGGAGCGACACGACTCGTCGGTCAGGGCGGCGGGTGGCTCCTCGGAATGGCCTGTGACGCGCGGGGCCGTGTCTACGCGTGCGACTGCACCAACGCCAGAGTGCTCAGGTTCGAGCCCGAGAACGGGACCAACTCCGTCTACTCGGACGGGTTCGACGACGGTCGCCGTTTCGTCCTCCCGAACGCCTGTGCGTTCACATCCGATGGCCAGCTGATCGTCACTGACTCTGGCGAATCAGGCCAACCGAACGGCAGCATCGGTGTCGTTCCAGCCGGTGGCGGACCGGCCAAGCGGCTCGACCTGCCACCGCTGCGGTTTCCAAACGGACTCGCGGTCGCAGGAAATCATCGACTCGTGGTCGCCGAGACCGACGCTTTCGCGGCCACCGAGATCTTGATGCTGGCGACGGGATTCGAACTCCGAACGATCGCCCAGTTCGGACCCGACGAATACATCGACGGCGTCGCGCTCGCCACTGATGGCACGGTCGTGGTCTCCTGCTATCAGCCGAATCGTGTGATCGCTCTCGGACGCGGCGGGTCAAGACGCGTGCTCGCCGACGATCCGTCCGGCAGCCAATTGATTTCGCCCACTAACATCACATTCGCCGCCGACGGCGGATCGAACCTGTACGCAGCGTCGCTCCTTGGCTGGCACCTAACCGAGATTCAAACTGACCTTTGCGGCCAGGCTCCCGAGTACCCGGACCTTCCATGACCACCGTTGCGCGGATCGAGACCTTTCTTGTCGAACCGGGGTGGGTGTTCACCCGAATCGAAGATTCCGACGGTTGCTTCGGTTGGGGTGAGGCCGGTACCCAGTTATGGGCACCGTCGGTGCGTGCAGCGATCGACCATCTGGCGCCCCGACTGTTGGGGATCGACGCACACCGCATCGAAGAGGTGTGGCAGCTCGCCCAACGCCTCAACTTTTTCGTGGGCGGGCCGATCATTGGTGCTGCTGTGGCCGCAATCGACATCGCACTTTGGGATCTGTTGGGGCGCCTGCTCGGACAACCGATCCATGGGCTGCTCGGCGGTCAGGTACGCGACCGGATCGCGGCGTACGCGTGGGTAGGACACTCGGAGGACCCCGAACCCTCTGAACTCGCTGAGCACGCGCGGTCCAAAATCGACGCCGGGTACTTCGGCGTCAAGATGACTCCGGCGAACTATGAACCAATCCATACCCACGCCGTGGTACTGCGCGTTCGTCGGCAAGCCCAAGCGCTGCGCGACGCCGTCGGCGAAGCCGGGCGCTTCGCGATCGACCTCCACGGGCGCTACGACTCGTCCGACAGCATCCGAATTCTCGACGCAATTCGTGATCTCGACCCATGGTTCGTCGAGGAACCGGTCAGGCCGGAGCAAGTCGAACAACTGGCCCGCGTCGTCAGGTCGACCACCGTGCCGATTGCGACCGGAGAACGAGCCTATTCCCGCGCCGAGTTTCGTCACCTTGCAGAGACGGGCATCGCAATCGCCCAACCTGATGTCGCGATGGCTGCCGGCATCAGCGAGACCCGGCGCATCGCATCCTTTGTCGAAACCTACGGGATCTCGGTGATCCCGCACTGCGCGATCGGCCCCCTCGCTCTCGCTGCGACGTTGCAAATCGCCACCGTTTCCCCAAACGCCATTGCGGTCGAACAAGACGCCGACCACTTCCTCGCACACTTCGCACGCTACGTCGACGCAAGCATCTTCGAACCGACAGCAGGCTACATCGAGATTCCTACCGCAGTTGGACTTGGAGTCGAAGTCGACGAGTTGGCAGTGCGCGACTCCGATCGCATCGGACGCACCTCACAGACACAAGTCATCCGCCACCCCGACGGATCCCTCGCAGATTGGTAGGGAGCCAGAAATGACGGAAACACTCACGACCAACCCGCTCGCTCCGGCGTACCCCCGTCTCCCCGCACCGAATTCGACGGCCCGGCGCTCACAACTCGAACGCCGCGGTCACCCTGACCTGAACACGTGGATCGCCCCGTGGACCGCAAAACCCGAAACCTCTCGTCTGGCACAAGATCGCCGACCAAATCCTCGACAGCCTCAAGAAATACTTGATGAACCTCTGACGCGGGAAACCTTAGGTCCGGGGGGAATCGCTGCCGCTTGGTAGGGGCTGAGGTCCCAGCCGGGATAGCGAGCGCGGGCGCGGCTCACGGTGACGTCGGTCCAGAACGGATGGCCCGGCGGGTGCACCCCGAAGCAGGTGAGCTGCGCGGGGGTCGCGTGGGCGAAGATCTGGTTCCACGGTTTCGTGTAGTGGAATGGCCAGGCCGTTTGGCCGATGGTGGCGTCTCCCGCCCGCTTGAAGCAGGCCGTTACCGCGTATCGTTGCCCGTGCAGCGCCGTCAGGTTTGTGGCGCGGTGGAAGACATCGATGCCATAGGCGAACAGGCTGCCCGCCGGCGACGCCGTGGACCGGGCGAGTGGGCCCAGGCGTTCGTGCAGGTCGGCCGTCGCCTGGGGCCCGCACAGCGTGACCTCGGGCCCCACGATCGGCTCGCTGTCGCGTCGCGTCACGTAGTGCATGGGTCCATGGGCCTCGGAGACGTCCGTGAAATAGGACATGAAGGTCACCGAATTCAGCCGCGTGTCCTCCGACGGGGCGACCAGGGTGTGGTTCTCGAAATCGCAATGGAAGGGCTGGTCATAATCGGCTGCGCCGGTGAATTTGGCCCAGACCTGGGACTGGTAGAGATGAACGTCCTCGGCTTGTAGGGCCTGGCGCGCGAAGGCGATCAGCGCCGGGTGCACGCCAATCAGGTTCAACGCCGGGGAACAGTTGAATGGGACCGTCTCGAAGCTCTGGAACTGGGCGCGGTCGAAGTCGCCGAGTTGGCCTTCAGCGCGGCGGACCATCGGCGCCTTCGCCCGTGGCGTCGCCCCGAACACCACCTCGAAGTCGGCGCACACCGCCGTCACCTCGTCCGGCGTGAAGAACTCGGGGATCAGCACCGCGCCATCATTTCGCCAGGTCTCGACATGCCGCGCGGTGAAACGGTCAGGCATTCGGAAGAACCTACCGCCCGGAACAGCGTGGTTCGAGTGTCGTGCGTTGATGAGGGCGACGTTGGATCGCCGGTCCTGGACCCCGTAGACCTTGACTCTCGATTCGGCCGAACCACACACGCCGCCCTCGGCGAATCGCCCGCCGGAGACCGCCAGTGTCCTGCAATCCTGGGAAGGCTGTGGGAAGTGACTAGCCAACCAGGCGCTCTCACTAGGCCTGACCTGGTCGAACATCTGTCCTGAGCATCGGTTTCCTAAATCGCAGGTCGGAGGTTCGACTCCTCCCGGGGGCGCGACGAAAGTGTATTTGACCAGGGAATATCTGCCATGAGAAGAGATGGAAGATGTGAACCGTCGGTTGCAACGGAAAGCCGTTTCTTGTCGCGTTTGGGAACAGCGCTGTGCAACTGATCAAGCTGGGGTCTTGGAGAGGAGTGCGACTCCGAGCCCGTGCTTGGTCCTGTAACGCATGTCCGTCAGTTCCACACTGATCGCCCGGCTGCCGAGTGAGGGTTCGGCCGTCCGTTGGCGTTGACCGGGACGATCCACCCAGTGACCGCTGATACCTGTGATTTCGGTGTGCCCCGCCCGGGGCTGGTGACACGTCGAGCACAGAACCCGAAGATCCATGATGGTCGTCCCACGACCGCCTACGGAACATGGGGCGGTTGGAGCATGAGTCTCGCGCGCTGAGGCCTCCCGACGAGCGGGGGTGGCAGGCGGGATCGACTTGTACTTTGTAGCGACGAGGTACCACGATGGGATCGTCTTCGAGGCGGGCTCGCCGGACATCGATTCGAACGGTCCTTGGGAGAATGGTCGCTCCTCGGCTTGCATCTGGGTGGTGAGCTTGCGACACGGTGGTCACTGCCGATGATGGTTAAGTTCGCTGACGACTATGGCGGGTGGCAGCGGTCGCTCGTCGACGACTTGGGGGTTTGATGACGATCGCAGCGGAGTTCGCGTTCCCGAAGCAGCGCATCGAGGTGCTCGGCCGCACTATGGCATACGTCGAGGCTGGCACCGGTGATTCGATTGTGCTGTTGCATGGCAACCCGACGTCGTCGTATCTGTGGCGCAATGTCGTTCCGCATCTGGTCGGGTTGGGGCGGTGCATCGTACCCGATCTGATCGGGATGGGTGATTCCGACAAGCTTCCCGAGTCGGGACCGGACTCGTATACCTTCGTCGAGCATCGTCGCTACCTCGACGCACTGCTCGATGCACTCGACGTCGGTGGGCGGGTGACGCTGGTGGTGCACGACTGGGGATCGGCATTGGGATTCGATTGGGCCAACCGGCATCGTGACGAGGTCGCCGGGATCGCCTACATGGAAGCGCTTGTCCGGCCGGTCACATGGGACGAATGGCCCGAGGACGCTCGCCAGGTGTTCCAGGCGATGCGGTCGCCGGCGGGTGAGGCGATGGTGCTCGACAAGAACGTGTTCGTCGAACGGATCCTGCCGGGATCGATTCTGCGAGCGTTGAGCGACGCCGAGATGGCCGAGTACCGCCGTCCGTTCGTCGCGCCCGGGGAAGGGCGCCGACCGACGCTGACATGGCCGCGCCAGATCCCGATCGACGGCGAACCCGCCGAAGTTGTGGCGATCGTGGCGGATTACGCGGCGTGGTTGTCGACCAGCATGGTGCCCAAGCTGCTGGTCGTGGCCGAGCCGGGCGCGATCCTGAACGGCGCACCACTGGAGTTCTGCCGCATGTGGCCGAACCAGCGCGAGGTCACGGTGGCCGGCAATCATTTCGTTCAGGAGGACAGCCCAGACGAGATCGGCGAGGCGATCGCCGCCTGGATTCGCGAGCGTGATGAACCGGCGACGTCGTGAGCTCGGATGCGATCGAACTACGCCCGCCGACTGCCGTGTCGACGGAAAGCGAGGCGCAGCGCATGACTTTCGACGTGAAACTGTTGAGCGCCGCGATCGGTGCCGAGATCACCGGGGTCGACCTCAACGTGCCGGTCTCGACAGACGTACAAAACGAGATCTATCAGGTTCTGATCGACAGATCGGTGATCTTCTTCCCCGGACAAGACATCACTCCGGCGGCGCATCGCGCGTTCGCGGCGACATTCGGAACGCTCGGTCAGCGCCACCCGCTCTACGCCCACGTACCTGGGTTCGAGGAGATCACACTGCTTTCGTTCGGGGCCGGCAACCCGCCCGACACCGATGGCTGGCACACCGATCTCACTTTTCAGCAACGTCCGCCGTTTGCATCTGTGCTAGTGGCACGCGATCTCCCGCCCGTTGGAGGCGACACATTGTGGTCGAGTCTATGCGCGGCCTACGACGCTCTACCCGACGAGGTCAAGGCACACATAGCCGGCAAGGTTGCTGCGCACGACATGGGCGAGTTCCGCAACGAGTTCGCCAAGGGTGAGTCAGATGGCATCAAGATCACCGAGGCGATGCAGCGATTCGGCTGCGCCCTCCATCCGATGGTGGCCACGCACCCTGTCACAGGGCGGCCGATTCTCTACGTCAACGAGGGCTTCACGACTCACGTCGTGGGCATGAATTCGCGTCAGAGCCGGCGCTTGCTGACGTATCTCTTCGATCACCTCGACCGGCCCGAATACCAAGTTCGGCACACCTGGCAACCGGGCACGCTGGCGATGTGGGACAACCGCTGTACTTCGCACTACGCCGTCGCCGACTACCTACCAGCGTCGCGCACGATGCACCGCATCACCGTGGTCGACGACACCAGAGCGAAGTAAAGGAAGGCCGTCGGTCGGATGCGTCCTCAAGTCCGCAGACGACGTGCGGCCTCGCGGTCGGGCATCGGAACAGGAACATCACGCTCGCTATGAAGCGTATGACGCCGAGAGACGCCTACCGCTCGCCGTTGCGAAGCTGCTGGGTCGCGGCAAATGGTGCCACGCGTGACTCCGACGTGTTCGGCGATGTGCTCAACTAGCAGCTTAAACCCTTCCGCCAGGTGGCTACACCGGTAGCGACCGTACTCGGTGCCAACCGCAACTATCCGAGGATTGAGTCGATTCGTTGGTTGGCGACGTGTTCTTCGTCGTCGAGGGCACCGACGTAGGTGGAGACGAGTGTTTCGACGCTGTGCCCGAGTCGTCGTGCTGTTTCGCCGAGGGGCATCCCGGCGCGGAGCCATGTCGTCGCGGCAGCGTGTCGGCAGTCGTAGACGCGCATTGGCTTCTGGTCGACCGATTCCAGTGCGCGGTGCCATGCTCGCGCCCAGTTCGATCCGCTCGGTCGGGTGTTGTTGCGCGTCCGGAAGAGCAACTGATCAGGAGGCGTGAGGTCGTTCTGTTCGACCCACTCACGGAGAATCGCGACGAGCACCGGCGGGATCGGCACGCTGCGCGGCCCGGTCTTCGGCTCGCCGGGCTCGTCGAAGGAGATGTCAGCTTCGGTGACGTCCAGGCGCCCCAACCTTCGGCCGGCAACTCGGCTGACCGGACTCGAAGCATCACGACCTCAGACGGCCGCAAGCCGGCGTAGTAGGCAACCGCCGTTATCACTCGGTAGGTCTTGCTGCCGGGTTGCTGGGTGACGATCGCGTCGATCGCCTCCGCCATCGCGGCCGGCCTCGGCAGCGAACGGACGTCCACGCTTCGCTTGGTACGGGCGACCTTTCGTCGCGCTCTCGTCTTCGATCGCTCGGCGACGGGCGCACCGGGATCTGGCACGAGACGTTCCTCGTCCGCGACGGCGAGTTCGAGGCGATCTACGGCAACATGCCACCTCGCGGGCTGGGCA
>JAYTZE010000795.1:0-2562 GCA_043742385.1 Ilumatobacteraceae bacterium | reverse complement strand
CATCAACGATCCGAGGGTCAATGAGATACCGGATGCCCGATGGCTTGTCGCTGCCCAGTGTCCCAGGGCCGATATAGCCCTTGACCAGGTGTTTATTGGCGGCAAAGTCTTCCTCGTCGAACGGGCCGATCTCCGCCGGACCGAGCTGAGCTTCCAGGCGCTTCAGGTCGACCTCGCGATCGCCCGGGACGCCGACGGCCAATGGCTCGACGCGTCCATCGGGGTGCCGGAGCTTGACAATGACGTTCTTGAGGGTGTCTGACGCCGTCCAATCGCGATCGGCGCGGCGGAGGTCGTCGCGACTGTTGATGAGGTCCACGAGCGTCTGAATCGTCGGAGTGTCGGGAGTGTCTGCAACGTGTGCTGGGGGCGCGGTGCCGTAGGGAACGGCGGCCGGCACGGCGACCTGAACCGCCTCGGTGTTGGCTGCATAGTCGCAATTGGTGCAGCGCACATACGAGTCCTCCCCGACCTCCATCGGAGCAAGGAACTCCTCGCTGGCCGAACCACCCATCGCCCCGCTCATCGCGGACACAATCACGTAGGGCAGGCCGAGGCGGTCGAATGTGCGTTGATAGGCGACGCGATGACGCTGGTAGCTGACATCCAGCCCTTCGTCGGTGAGGTCGAAGCTGTACGAGTCCTTCATCACGAACTCGCGGCCGCGCAACAGGCCTGCGCGGGGGCGGGCCTCGTCGCGGAACTTGGTCTGGATCTGGTAGATCACCAGCGGCAGGTCCTTGTAGCTGCTGTACAGGTCTTTCACGAGCAACGTGAACAGCTCCTCGTGGGTCGGTGCCAGCAGGAGGTCGGCTCCTTTTCGATCCTTCAGGCGGAACAGATTGTCGCCATAGTCGGTCCAGCGACCCGACAACTCGTACGGTTCGCGGGGCAGCAGAGCGGGAAAGTGGACTTCTTGAAAACCGGCCCCGTCCATCTCCTCTCGAACGACCCGCTCGACATTGCGATACACGATCCACCCGAGCGGCAGCCAGGTGAAGCCGCCTGGCGCAGCGCGGCGAATGTAGCCGGCACGAACGAGGAGCCGATGGCTGGCAACTTCGGCGTCGGCAGGATCCTCGCGCAGGGTACGCAGGAACATTGTCGACATTCGGAGCACAGCGATTACCTCGGTTTGGAGATGTTGGACGGGTGGGTAGAGGTGAGCGTGAGGGGTTACAGGCGGCGGCGAAACACTACCCGCCAGCCGATATACTCGATCGGTCTTTGAAGTTCGATGAACCGAAGGCGTGGGCTCCTCGGGGTCCACGCCTTCTTTACTGATAGGCCCGACGTCGGGCCGCACGAAAGCCTACGAGAGCAGCGAGAGAGACAGGAAAGGAGACGAGATGAGTGACACCAACACTTTGAAGAAGGTCGAGCGCTTGATCGCTCCAATCGTCTCTGACCTGCAGCTCGATCTCTACGACCTCGAATTCCGGGGTGGCACGCTGCGTGTCACCATCGATCGCCCGGCTGATGTCGCCGAAAGTCTCGACCTCGAGGCCATCGCGCTGGCGTCACGTCTGATCGGCCGCGAACTCGATCACGAGGACCCCATGGGTGGCCACTACACGCTCGAGGTCACCAGCCCTGGGCTGGAGCGCAGCTTGCGCACACCCGCCCATTTCCAGCGGTCGATTGGCAAGACGGTTGCCCTGCGCCTGCGCGACATCGTCACGCCCGAGGGCGAGCGCAGCGAGCGCCGCTTGCAGGGTGTGCTGATCGCGGCCGACGATCATGCAGTAACGATCCAGCTCAACGACGCTGCGCAGACCGAGCGTTCGGTGCCGTACGACAAGATCGACCGCGCCAAGACCGTGTTCGAGTGGGGCCCCGCACCAAAGCCGGGCAAAGCACCGGCGGCGACGAGGAAGAAAGCGCCAGAAACAAGTCGCGAGCGGCGCGCTGAAAAGCGCAGCGGCATGCAAGCAGGAGGAGCACAGTCATGAGTGGTCTCGACATGTCAGAAGCCGTACGGATGTTGGCGAACGAGAAGAACATCTCTGTCGACACGTTGCTGCAGGTGATGGTCGATGCGCTGGCTACGGCCTACAAGCGTCGCCCGACCGCAGCCGAAGAAGTCACGGTCGACGTCAATCCCGACACGATGGAGTTCACCTTCACGGCCTACGACATCGACGAAGACGGCAACTGGGTAAACGAGCGCGACGACACGCCGAAGAAGGAAGAGATGGGCCGCATCGCCGCCACAACCTTCCGACAGGTGATGAGCCAGAAGATTCGCGAGGCCGAGCGCGATCGCAAGTTCGAGGAATACGCCAATCGCGAAGGCGACATCGTCACCGGCATCATCCAGCAGACCGATCAGCGCTACACCTTGCTCGACCTCGGTCGGGTCGAGTCGCTGCTGCCGCAGGCCGAGCAGGTGCCGTTCGAGCGGCCCGTGCCCGGCGATCGCGTCAAGGCCTACATCGTCGAAGTTCGCAAGACGGCCAAGGGCCCGCAGATCGTGGTCAGCCGTACCCATCCGGGCCTGATCAAGCGCCTGTTCGAGCTCGAGGTGCCCGAGATCGCCGACGGGATCGTCGAGATCAAGGC
>JAYTZE010000794.1:0-5134 GCA_043742385.1 Ilumatobacteraceae bacterium | reverse complement strand
CGATCCGTGGCCAGCGCTACCTGATGGGTTGCGTGCTCATCGAGGCTCGCCATCTGACAGCGACCCGCACAGCCATCGGTGCGCTACCCACACGCGGTCGTCGCCTTCACTTCAACAACGAGGTCGATGCGCAGAAGCGGATCCTCCTGACTTCGATCGCCGAACTCCCGGTGCGTGCGTTCGTCGTGGTGTGTCACCGGAGGCATGGCATCACGGAGTTTGCCGCCCGCGAAGCGTGCCTGGCCGCGCTCGTGAGCGAAGTGCAGTCGCAGCGGGTCGATCGTCTCGTTCTCGAGAGCCGGCAGGACGATCGTGAGGATTCGCGGATCATCTCGAAGCTGCGACAGCCGGAGCCGCCGCTTGTCTTTGAGCACCGCACGGCGCGGCGTGAACCCATGCTGGGCATCGCCGACGGCATCACATGGGCTGCCGGTGCAGGAGCGCATTGGCAGGTCCTCATCGAGCCGCTCGTGCAGCGAGTGATCGAACTTCGGCCGTAACGCGCAGAACCCGGTTCCCCCACCTACGGGTGGGCAACCGGGTCCACTTCCAGGGGCGCTTGCCCGAGGCAAGACCAGTATGCGCCAGGGGTGTGCGATTCGCAAGTGGGTTGCCATTGACGGTGCCAGGCTCGCAGATCAGCGGCTTACCTGTCGAGGGTCTGCGGCGGTCTCTGCTCTAGTCAGCAAGATGGGACGTGTCATTCCGGACCCGAGTCCGAAGGCCGTGTACGTTTCGCTCATGACTGCACGCGGAGTCACCTCGGTCCACGGCAACGTCGAGCCCGGATTCGATAGGGTGCGTGCCGCGTTCGAGGACAACTTTGCAACGCAGGGCGATGTCGGAGCCTCGGTCGCGATCACGATCGGCGGCCGAATGGTCGTGGACCTCTGGGGTGGGACCGCCACGTTCGACGGACCTGAGGACGACGGAGCGGGCGTACCGGGCGTCGAGGGTGACTGGCAAGAGGACACGATCATCAACGTGTGGTCGACCACCAAGACGATGGCGGCGATGGTGTGCCTCATGCTTGCCGACCGCGGCGAACTGGACCTGTACGAACCGATCGCCACCTATTGGCCGGAGTTCGCTGCCAACGGCAAGGATCGGATCGCGACCCGCCACGTCCTCTCGCACACGGCGGGCCTCGCCGGCTGGGACGAACCGCTCGAGGTGACCGACTACTTCGATCACGACAAGCTGGCGCGGCTCCTTGCCGCTCAGGCACCGTGGTGGGAACCGGGCACGCAATCCGGCTACCACGCCGACAGCCAGGGGTACCTGCTCGGAGAGATCGTCAGGCGCGTCGACGGTCGCACGCTCGGGAGGTTCTTCGCCGACGAGATCGCCGGACCGCTCGGCGCCGACTTCCACATCGGCACACCGGCCGTGTGTGACCCCCGGATCGCACGGGTCATCCCGTCCGGCCCGATCGACGCCGGGACCGACCCGACCTCGATTCCCGCTCGCACGTTCAACAACCCGGTCGTCTTGCCCGAGTTCTCGTGGCGCAAGGACTGGCGACGCGCCGAGCTCCCCGCCGCCGGCGGCCACGGCAACGCTCGCTCCGTGGCACTGTGCCATACGCCGACAGCCTGCGGTGGCACCGCCAACGGCGTGACGCTGCTGTCCGAGGAGGGCGTCGCCCGAATCTTCGACGTGCAGTACGAGGGACCCGACTTGAACCTGCCCTCTGCCCAGAAGTTCGGCATGGGATTCGGCCTGCTCCCGGGGCCGGAGGCGTACCCCCGCGAGTGTGGCTGGGGTGGGTGGGGCGGCTCGCTGGCGGTCATCAACCTGGATGCCCAGATGAGCTTCAGCTATGTCATGAACCGCATGGTCGGCGGTGACGGCGACGTCCGCCGCCGAAATCTCCTGTCCGCCGCCTACGACGCCCTAATGACCTGACCAGCGCGTCAACAGGTCCTCCCAGGCCGTCGGCCGCTATTGCATCGATCCCACATCCGACAAAACCGAACGTGACACGGCGTCCGCGCTGACGGAATTGCCAGGGCCTGGGAGTCCCCATCAGACGGGGACGTGAATCGGAAACTCCCAGGGAAGTCCCCGTGGCCGATCGGGAACATCGCCGGGAACATCCCTGGCGAGTTTGGTCGAATCGGGAACATCGTCGGGAGCATCTCCGGGATGCCTGAAGCGCACCATCCCTGGGCCATGGACACGGCGTCGAGGACTCTCAACACCAGCGTCGAGCGGGTCGAGGCGGCTCATAGGCTGCTGACGGTCAAGGAGGCGGCCGCAGAGATGCGGGTCTGCCTCTCGCACGCCTACGAGTCTCGCCCACGAGTACCTGAACAGCGGCGGCACCGCCGGGCTGCCGGTGCTGCGGTTCGGCACCTGCATGCGTGTCCCACGCTGGGCGCTCGACGTGCTGATCACCACGGGTCGCGTCGTCCGGCTCGCGGACGCGACCGTTCCTGCCGACGGTCTCCACCGTGCGAGCTGACACCACCAACCGTCCGCCGCACACGTCGACGCGCCGCAGCCAAGTCACCCCGACCAACCGAGCGCACGCGAGCTGACCGTCATGCACCCCTTCCCGGCCAGCCCGAAGTACGACACCAGACAGGTGCTGTGAGTATCACCGGGTCGGCCCGGTGGGTCGGTCAGGGTGGTGGCGGTGAGTGACGTGACTCTAGACAGGTGCGGCCCGTTCGCGGTGCCTTTCGCCGGGATGTGTCCGTTGCTCGCCGGCACCGGCCTGGCCATCGCAGTTGGCCTGATCAGGAGCTTGTCCCTTTCGAGGTGACCCATCACAGTCCTGCCGCAGCGGTTCCTCTCCAGACCGGTGCCGACGCATTTCAGATACCGACCAAGAAGGAGAGCATCTATGAACATGTTGGCAGAAGCGGTGGACCATGTCATTGGGGTCGACCCGGATCGTGATCGGATCACGATCGCGATCGTTGACGCGTTGACCACCGGGGTGGTCGCTCGTGCAGTCGTTGGAGCGGACCCGGCGGGCTATCAGGAGGCGTTGTCGTTCGTGGCTGTGCACTCGTCTGTGGGTCGTCGGGTGTGGTCGATCGAGGGTGCCGGCTCGTATGGGGCCGGTCTGGCGGTCACCGCGACCGACGCTGGTGAGTGGGTCGTCGGATTCGATCGCCCCGACGGTCGCGCCGCGAAAGACGGGGCCAAGTCCGACGCGTTGGACGCAGTGCGCGCAGCACGAGAGCTGCTGGGTCGCGACCGGTGGGCGCAGCCCCGAGCGCGTGGCGTGCGTGAGGCGGTGCGGGCCTTGCTGGGCTGCCGTGACAGCGCACAGACTGCTCGCACGGCGGCGATCAATGAACTCAAAGCGCTGGTGGTGACAAGCGACCCGGGTTTGCGTGAGCAGCTGCGTCATCTCAGCGTGGTCAAGCTGATCACAGCCGTCGAGGCCCTCGTTGCGGTCAGCGACGACGTCGAGCAGGTCGGCACGATCCGGGCGATGCGTTCACTGGCCGGGCGGATCACTGCGCTGCGAGCAGAGGTCCGTGAACTCGACCGCGAACTGACGATGCTCATCGACCAGCACGCACCCCAACTGCTCGCAGAGACCGGTGTCGGTGTCGTCACCGCGGCCCAGGTGCTCGTGTCGTGGTCACACCAAGGGCGCTGCCGCAGCGACGCCGCGTTCGCCCGGCTGGGAGGCGTCGCTCCGCTCGAAGCAACCTCAGGACAGATCCAGACCCGACACAAGCTCAGCCGCGGCGGCGATCGAGCACTCAACCGTGCCCTGCACACCATCGTGATCACCCGCTGCCGTCAACACGAACCCACCCGCGCCTACATCGCCCGCCGCGTGGCCGAAGGCAAGACCCCACGAGAAGCACGCCGCTGCATCAAGCGCTACCTCGCCCGACACCTCTACCGCCTCCTCGAGAACCCACCCACGATGGCTTGACAAACATAGGAGCATCCCGCGCCGGGCGGGGAGTCCCGGCCATGATGCGGGTCACCACCCTGTACGCCGCCACGGCAGCGACGACGGCCGGCTACTACACCCGCTATCTCACCGAGGCGACGGGCGAGCTACCGGGGCAGTGGCTCGGGAACCAGGCCGACCGGCTCGGGCTGCACGGCGAGGTGACGACCGAGGCGCTGCAGGCGTTGCTGTCGGGATGCGACCCGGTGACCGGCGCGACGCTCGGGCATCCGCTGGTCGATCGCACGCTGTCAAATGGCAAGGTGATCCGGGCGGTGGCCGGGTTCGACGCCACCCTGTCGGCGCCGAAGTCGCTGTCGGTGCTGTGGGCGCTCACCGGCGACGACGGGTTCGCCGAGTGCCACGACGTCGCCGTGCGGGCGGTGGCCGGCTACCTCGAGCGCTTCGCCGCCACCACCCGTGTCCGCTCGAACGGGATGCGGATGCACCCCGACACCAACGGCCTCACGATGGCGGCGTTCCGCCAGACCACCAGCCGCGCCGACGACCCGCAGCTGCACACCCACCTCGTCATCTCCGCCAAGGTGCAGACCGCCGACGAGCGATGGCTGGCGCTCGACGCCCGCTTCCTCAAGCGACACCAGCGCACCCTCGGCGGCCTCTACCAGTCGGTGCTGCGCGCTGAACTCACGAATCGCTACGGCGTCGCCTTCGAGCCGATCGTCAACGGGCAGGCCGAGATCGCCGGCGTCCCGCCTGATCTGCTCGCCGTGTTCTCGAAGCGCACCGCCGAGATCGACACTGTGATGGCCGACAAGCTCGCCGAGTTCTACCGCCGCCAGGGCTGCGACCCGACCCGGCTCGAGCTGGCAGCGATGCAACGCCAAGCCGCCGCCGACTCCCGTGCCCGCAAGACCGGCCGCACCGCCGACGAGATGCGATCGCTGTGGCGAGTCGAGGCCGCGACGGTCGGCGTCACACCGGCATCGCTGCGCCGATCGATCGAAGCCGCTGCCGCCGACCACCCGCCGACCACGCCCGAGCTGACGACGGCGACGGTCATCGACGCGCTCGCGCTCGGCGCGTCGACGTGGCAGCGCGCCGACGTGATGCGAACGATCTGCGATCTTGCCCGGCCGGCGCCTGGCGTGTCGGGGGAGCGGTGGGCGGCGTGGCTCGACCGGGCCGTCGACACAGTGATGGCGCAGTGCGTCGACCTCGACCCGGACCTGCCCGAGCACACGC
>JAYTZE010000793.1:0-1132 GCA_043742385.1 Ilumatobacteraceae bacterium | reverse complement strand
CGGGAATCATCGAGACCTTCGTGCGGATGAGATCCTCGTCCATCGCCGCAGTCGAGCGCGGCAAGAACGACACCTCGATCAGTCGATCCGCGGCCAGTTCGTCGTTGACGAGTTGCTCGATGCGGGCCCCGAACCCATCGGGCAATGGGTCGAACTCGAAGTCCATGCGGGCGCTCAGCGGCTCCATGTTGCCGCCGGTGACTGCGACGCGCCACTCGTTCCAGATCACCCCACACAACACGTGCAGCGCCGAATGTGTTCGCATCAGTTGGTGGCGTCGCGCCCACTCGACGACACCGTGCACGGTTTCTCCGATGGCCGGAAGGGTCTCGCCGTGCACCGAATGCCAAACGAGGTCCCCCTCCTTGCGCACATCGACGACGACGAGCCCGGCGAGTATTCCCGTGTCGTGGGGCTGGCCGCCGCCCGTCGGGTAGAAGGCCGTGCGGTCGAGCGCCACCGCTCCATCACGCACCTCGACGACCACGGCATCGAACTCGGTGAGGTATGCGTCGCGCAGGTAGACCAAGTCAGTGGTCATGACTCTCCAACCAGGTTGACGATGTAGTCCCACTGAGCGTCGCTGACCGGCATGACGCTGAGTCGATTGGCCTTCTGCAAGAGGTGGAACGGTCCGAGCCGATCCGCATGCAGACGCAAGCTGGCGAGCGGGAGCAGCGTTGGAAATCGTTCGACGAAGCGCACGTCGCGGCAGACCCACCGTGGCTTGGCGGGCGGCGACGCCGCGTCGTAGTAGTGGCTCTCGGGATCGAACTGCGTTGGGTCGGGGTATGCATCGCCGACGATCTCGGCGATGCCCGCGATACCGGGGATCCTGCAACTGCTGTGGGCGAAGAAGAACTGCTCACCCGGCTGCATCTGCAACATCCAGTTACGTGCTCGGTAGTTGCGCACACCATCCCACTGAAAACGTTTCCGCTTGGCACGAGCCAGGTTGTCGATCGACAACTCCTCGGGTTCCGACTTCATCAACCAATGCGCCACCCGTAGATCTTGTCGCGATGTTCAGCTCCTCCGAGACTCGAGCGGTCCGGTCAAGCACCTGCACGCGTGCCGAGCGGGCCGCCGACGTAGCTATAGGTGCCGGTGAGCCACCGGTAAACGACGCCGT